>JAENWH010000039.1 GCA_016650135.1 Peptostreptococcaceae bacterium | reverse complement strand
TCAGTGTAATCGCTTAAGGCCCTCTGAGTAATACTAAATAGCCCCAGTTTGGAGCGAAAAGACCTTTAGTGTGGGAGATTGTCTGCCTGGAACCTTTTCTCTTAAATGAGGACTTTTTTAGTACCTAAATTCGATTCCCATAAAAGATTTTATATTATTAGTATTTTGTAATACATATGTATTTTATGTATTTGTAATACAATACAATATTAATTTTATAACTAAAAAGGGTAAAAACCCACAAGTATAGTGATTTCAATGAAAAAACAACTTTAAAATATTTTCGAAAAGGGTGGTATTTATATTACATTTGTAATATAATATATTATATAAAGTTGAAACACATAAAAAATACATGTATTTGTAATACAACACAATTTATAATTTTTGAGGATTTAGGAGGGAACGAACAATGAATGAAATTAATGAACAGGCAGTAGCAACCGGGGAACAGGCAAAACAGGCAGTAAAAGCGACGTCCATGAGGGTATTTGAGGAGGACGTGGAGTTTATAAAAGCGTTTGCTACCGCAAATGACATGAATCAGGCGGAAACGTTAAACGCCCTGGTAGGCGTATATAAAATGCAGCAGGCTAAGGGGCTGTTAAGCGACAGAGGCAGGGAAATAGAAATATTTCAGAGTTTATTAAACGACATGGCCAGCATGTTCAGTAATAGCCTGATGATGAACAAAAATGCTGAGGATAGAATTCGTGAGGAAATGCGTGATGAAATAAAGAAAAAAGATGACGTGCACGCCAGGCTAAATGAAATGATCAACGACCTAAAAGCCTCTGTTGAGGACTATAAAAAAATCATGGCCAGCGATGCTGAAGAGTGTAAGATCTTTTCGGAAAAAACCACAAAAGAATTGAATGAAGCCCAGGAAGTTATGAAAAAATCGGCTAAAGAAGCGACTAAGGCGGCCGCAGAACTTGAAAAAATGGATGGGATTTTATTTGATTATAGAAAACAGGTGGAAGAAAAGACCAAAGATCTTGGACACATAAAGCGTATGGATGAGGAAATGCGAGAAGATAACAATCGGTTTGCCGGAGAGGTTCTTGATGCTAAAAAAACCATCACCGAATTGAAGGAAAAATCGGCTAATCTTGAAATGCAGAATACCGGTTTGCGGGAACAGAAAGAATTTTTCGAAAAACAGGTTGAGAAAGCTGAAAAAAATCACAAAGAAGATATGGCTGTCGCAGAGAAAAAATATGAAAAAGCCCTTGAAGAACTGAAAAAGGAAATTAAAGAAGCGCACAAGTCCGAATTGGAAGCGTTGAACAAAAAACAGCGTGAGGACATGGCCAGCACCGAAAAAACACACATAGATTCAATTGACGATTTAAGGTCGCAACTAAAACAGGCCGAAACTGAAGCACAGAAGGCTAGAGAAGACCTTGCAGCGGTGTTGAAAAAATAGGGGGCAATCATGAGGAAAAAGCCTATGCCGGTGGAAAGCTAGAGGGATAGGGAAATCCCTCTAGCGAAGGAAACATCACAATATCCAGTAAATGCACCACCATAATCATGTACTATTTTATGAGCATCAAAAAAAATCATATTAATATTCCAATTTAATTGCTATAAGTTATTAAAAACATACTCAATTTGTTATTGAAAATTGCGCTTATTTATTTCTTTTTCTTACTATTGTTGATTGATTTACCCCTAATAAATTAGCCGTTTTCCGGCTAGATTTCAGGTTTTTATAAGTTCTATCAATAATAAATTTTTCAAAAAGTTTTACGGCATCTTTAAGATTTTTACCTTCAATTTCCTTAAGATCAAAACATTCATATGATTCAGTATTTGGTTTGGAAATTATGTTTGGTTCAACAATAGTATTTATATTATTATTGTTTTCATTTGAAATTATGAATTCATCAAAAGGAAAAGGTATGTCATCTATTTCATTAACAGAATATGAACTTAGTAATATTATTCTTTCAATGAAATTTTTCAATTCTCTGATATTTCCTGGCCATTCATATTTTAATAATTTGTCATACAAGTTCGTGGAAAATTTCTTTTTTCTTCCGTATTTATTGCAACAATATTCAATAAAAAAATCTGTTAATGGGATTATATCATCCTTTCTTTCTCTTAGTGGAGGAATAGTAATAGGAAGTACATTCAATCTGTAGTAAAGATCATTTCTAAATTTATTTTCATTTACAAGATTCTTTAAATTGGAATTAGTTGCTGCTATTAGTTTAAAATCTATATAACTTGGTTTGACAGAACCTACCCTCTGAAGCATTTTTGTTTCTAAAATTCGAAGCAATTTTCCTTGAGTAGTTAAAGGCAATGAATTTATCTCATCTAAAAAGAGCGTTCCACCATCTGCTATTTCTATAAGTCCTTTTTTTCCGGTATTCGAAGCCCCTGTAAATGCTCCTTTTATATAACCAAATAACTCGGATTCTAAGAGAGCGTCAGGCAAAGAAGCGCAATTAATACTAACCATCTCCTTTTCTTTTCTAGGACTCATTTCGTGAATATAATTTGCTATAACTTCTTTACCAGTTCCTGACTCACCCTGTATAAGAATAGTAGTATCATAAGATGCAAATTTACCGACTTGTATTAATATTTCCTTCATTTTATTGCTTTTAGCTATAATGTTTGCAGAAGCTATTTTGGTCATGTCTATATTATTATGCTGAATAACCGAAAATTCATTTTTAGTAAGTGCATCATGATATATTATATTCATTTTTTCTACATCACTTAAATGTCCCACAACATTTTTTATATTACCTTTTCCATCAAAAATTGGTGTTGAAGTAACAAGTAGTTTTTTTATTAATTCATCTTTTTGTGTAATGTGCTGAATTATTGTTTTACTTTTTTTTTCTTTAGAAACTTCTTTAAATAAGCAGCGATCAATAATACCATTTCTGAATAATCCGTTAGAATTAAAATGCATAAAATCGCTTTTGGAATATCCCGTAACATCTATAAGTTCTTTGTTTACAAATATGAAATTTCCTTCACTGTCTAAAATATACATTGCATCTGATAAGGAATCTAAAATATACTCATAAAAATTTTGATCCATCTCATTTGTATCCTTTCTCAATTTTTACACAATAAAATATAGACTATAAATATTAAATTCTTATTAGATTATATAGTATATCACTAAAAATGAATATACAATAAATTTAATTGTATCTATTAACGTGAATAAGTGATGCTAATTTGCATCTATTAACGTTAATACATGTGATGCAAATTAGCATGTGATGCAAATTTGCATCACATGTATTTTGTGAAAATATAAGCTCAATACTGATATTTCAACATTAATATATATTGGCATGAATGTTGCGATAATAATATAATATGAGATATAATCATAAAAATTTAGGAGGTTTTAAAATGAGTAAAAGAATAATTAGTTGTTCAATAACTGGTTCAATCCATGTCCCCTCAATGTCACAATATCTACCTATAACGCCAGAAGAAATTGTACAAAATGTTATAGATGCTGCTAATGCGGGTGCTGCTTCTGTTCATATTCATGCTAGAAATCCAGTAAATGGGCAACCATCAGCTGACTTAGAAATTTTTCAAAAAATTATAGACAAAGTTAGACAAGTAAATAAGGACGTTATCATTTGTATAACAACTGGTGGTGGAGTAGGTATGACAGTTGAACAAAGAGTTTCTGTTGTTCCAAGATTCAAGCCAGAATTAGCTTCTATGAATGCTGGCTCATTTAACTGGGGTCTATTTCCAGCAGCGGAAAAACTTAAACAATGGAAATATGAATGGGAAAAACCAGCATTAGAAATGACAAAAGGTTTTGTATTCCAAAATACATTTGCAGATATGGAAAAAATGTTAAATATATTTAATGAAAATGGAACAAAACCTGAACTTGAATGCTATGATGTTGGACATATTTACAATGTAAAATTTATGAAGGATGCTGGTCTTATTAAAGGCAAACCATACTTACAGTTTGTATTGGGAATAAACGGAGCGATAGGATCTTCCCCATATGATTTAATAACAATGAAAGAAACAGCTGACAGAGTGCTAGGTATTGGTGAATATGAATGGTCAGCATTTGGTGCTGGAAAACAAGAATACCCAATTTGCATGCAAAGCTTATTGTTAGGCGGAAATGTAAGAGTTGGTCTGGAAGACAATCTATATTTAGAAAAAGGTAAACTGGCAAAAAACAATGCACAGTTAGTGGAAAAAATGGCAAGAATAATGAAGGAATTTGACTTTGAAATAGCAACACCTGATGAAGCTAGAGAAATTTTAGGTTTGAATAAGTAATAATATTAATAGAAAACTATAATTTAGGAGGAGATTATTATGAGATTAGCATTAATGGGAGCTGGTGCATTAGGCACAATTGTAGGAGCGCATATAGCAAGGGGAGGTCTAGATATTGTATTAATAGATGCATATCAGGAACATGTAGACGTTTTAAATGAAAAAGGAGCTACAGTAACTGGAACTAGAAATTTTAATGTTCAGGTAAAAGCAATAACTCCAGATAAAATGGAAGGTTTATATGACATAGTATTTTATTTGGCTAAACAAACTTTTAATGACATAGCATTAAACCAAGTTAAAGAACATTTAGCTCCCAACGGAGTAGTTGTTACATTCCAAAACGGTGTTCCTGAGCCAGCTGTTGCTAAAGTTGTTGGAGACGATAGGGTAATAGGCGCTCCAGTAGGTTGGGGAGCTACTTTCAAGGGTCCGGGAGTAGCGGAATTAACTACAGAAGAAAAAGGCTTGCATTTTGACCTAGGAGAATATAAAGGTGGAGTTACTGAAAGATTAAATACTGTAAAAGCAATTCTTGAATTAATGTGTCCAGTAACAATACAAGATAATTTGATGGGAATCAGATGGGCAAAGTTATTTATTAATTCAACAGCCAGTGGAATGTCAACTGTAATGAATAAAACATTTGGAGATGTAATTGATAATAAAACTTCTATGAAATGTATTACTCACATAGGTAACGAATGTATGCAAGTAGCAGATGCAGCCGGTATAAAAGTTGAGCATTTTGGAACATTTGACTTAAATCAATTTAGATTTACTAATAAAGAAGATTTTAAAGCTGTAGCTGAAAACTATATGGCTTTGTTCGAACCACACAGAAAATTGGTAGCAAGTATGCTTCAAGATTTAAGAAATGGAAAAACAAAAACGGAAGTTGATGCCATTAATGGTGTAGTTTGCAGCTTTGGTAAAAAATATGGCGTCGAAACGCCATTAAATGATCAAGTTGTTGCATTAATCAAAAAAAAGGAAAATCGTGATATACCAGTAGAAGCATGTCCTATAGAAGCATTTACATTTCCAGAAGTAAAATAAATCTTCTTTTTAGAGAGGTTGTGAATTAATGAATTATAATCAAGAATATCAAAACAAACTAACTTCTCCTCAGGAGGCAGTAAAGATTGTAAAATCAGGAGATTGGGTACATTACGGTAATTTTTTGATGGCTCCCACTTATTTTGATAAATATCTTGCTGAAAGAAAAGATGAATTAAATAATGTTAATGTTGCAGCGGTATATTATCCTGGGATTCCTGAAATAGTAAAATGTGATCTAGATAAAGAACACTTTGTTTTTAATGATTGGCATTTTAGTGGCGGGAGTCGTAAGCTTCATGATAAAAGTTTGAGTTTTTATATACCGCTTACTTATAGTGAGGGTCCAATGTTATTCGAGCGTTACTTAGAACCTGATGTATTTGCCCTTAAAGTAGCCCCAATGGACCAACATGGGTATTTTAATTTCAGTGTATCTAATTCTATTCATGCTAGCACTATTAAAAAAGCAAAAATGGTTGTGGTAGAGGTTAATTCTAATATTCCTGTCTGTCTTGGAGGAAATGATGAAGCGGTTCATATTTCTGATGTAGATTTTATAATTGAAACAAATAATGAACCAATGGTAGATATAAAAAGTCCAATATCTAACGAAATTGATATAAAGGTAGCCGAGAATGTTCTTGAATTAATTGAGGACAGATCAGTTATACAATTAGGTATTGGTGCTATGCCTAATGAAGTAGGGAAATTAATTGCTAAGTCTGACCTTAAAGATCTTGGAGGTCACACCGAAATGCTGGTAGATGCCTACGTTGATATGTATGAATCCGGTGTTATGACTGGAAAATACAAAGAATTTGACAGAGGAAAAATTGCATATACATTTGCCATGGGCACAAAAAAATTATACGATTTTGTAAATATGAATACTGCCTGTGCAAGTTATCCGGTAAATTATGTTAATGATCCATTCATTGCATCAAAGCATGATAAGCTAATAGCCATTAATAATGCGATTGAAGTAGATTTATATGGACAGGTATCTTCAGAATCCTATGGATTTCGTCAAATTTCAGGCACAGGTGGACAACTTGATTATATCTATTCCGCATTTCGTTCTAAAGGTGGAAAAGGGATAATTTGTATATCATCAAAGGCAGAAGATAAAAGCGGAAATATAAGTTCTAGAATAGTTCCTACTTTAAAAAATGGTAGTATTGTAACCGTACCTCGATCTATATGCAATTATGTTGTAACTGAGCATGGGGTTGTAGATCTTAAAGCTAAATCAACTTGGCAAAGGGCCGAGCTATTAATAAGTTTAGCAGATCCTAAGGTTAGAGAAGATTTGATTAAAGAAGCTGAGAAAATGAAGATTTGGGTTAGATCTAATAAGATAGTTTAAATTATGAAAAAGATGTTCCTTTAGCAGGTGGTCACTAGGCTATACAAGCACTATTCATGCTTTCTGCAAGCTATTGGGATGGATGTACAAGCATGGAACAATACAATTGTAGTTGTTGGTGTAGAAAGTATTGGGAATGTTGTTTGCCAATACTGAGCTATGACGGTGTATGTAATTACAAAAGTTGGCACAGGTGACTTGATTAGTGTTGGAGCTGAATAATTAAAGGAGTAGATATTATGACTAATAAAATCATAGATATTAAAAAAGCCACAGATTTAATAAAAGACGGAATGACAATTATGGTAGGTGGTTTTCTAGGGAACGGTTCACCTCATAAGTTGATAGATGCATTAGTTGAGAAGGGCGTGTCTAATTTAACATTGATTTGCAACGATACAGCATTTACAGACTACGGAGTTGGAAAAATGGTTGTAACAAAACAGTTCGAGCATATTATTGCTTCACATGTTGGTACGAATCGTGAAACCGGAAAACAGCTAAACGAAGGAACTACAAAAGTTGTATTGGTTCCGCAGGGTACTTTAGCAGAGCAGATACGTGCTGGTGGAGCAGGATTAGGCGGAGTTTTGACACCGACAGGTATCGGTACTATTGTGGAAGAGGGCAAGGAAAAAATCATTATTGACAATAAAGAATATCTAATCGAGAAACCTTTGAGAGCAGATGTTGCGATTATTGCCGGCAGCATAGTGGACACTTTCGGGAATGTATATTACGAAGGCAGCACAAGAAATTTCAATCCACTCATGGCTACAGCAGCAGATATTGTTATTGTTGAAGCAGAAGAAGTTGTAGAAGCAGGAATGATTAAGCAGGAAAACGTAGTCACCCCTGGAATGTTCGTTGATTATATAGTTTAAGGAGGGAATTGAATAATGGATAAACTGGAGACACAAAACTTCATTGCAAAGCGAGTTGCAAAGGAATTGAAAGATGGGGATATAGTAAATTTAGGTATTGGCCTGCCCACCCTTGTCGGTAACCATGTGCCAGATGGTGTGAATATAATGCTGCAGTCTGAAAATGGTTATATTGGTTTAACTGATACAATAGATGAAGATGAAATCTCTGAATATGGCAAAAACATTGTAAATGCAGGGGGCAAACCTGCTGGAGTTAGAGTTGATGGGGTATTTTTTGACAGTGCTATGTCTTTTGCTATTATAAGAGGTGGACATGTGGATGTGACTGTTTTAGGTGCTTTAGAGGTGGATGAAAAAGGAAATATTGCTAACTGGATTATTCCTGGTAAAATGGTTCCAGGGATGGGTGGCGCAATGGATTTATTAGTAGGTGCAAGAAAAGTTATCATTGCTATGGAGCATACTAGCAGAGGAAAATCTAAAATCTTGAAAAATTGTACTCTGCCTTTGACTGCACAAAATGCAGTAGATCTAATTATTACAGAGATGGGCGTAATGAAGGTTACTGAGAAGGGGATTGTATTGAAGGAATATAATCCGGAATATACAGTTGACCAAATCAAGGCAGCCACAGAGGCGGATCTTATTATTGCCGATGATTTATGTAAGATGCAATAGTTTTAACAGAAAAATATTGTTTGTTTTCAAATATATTAAGGAGGGTTTTTATTATGAACTGGATGTTTCTTGTTGGTATTTTCGTATCGCTGGCGCTAATAATTTTCTTGGCTCTTCGTGGATATAGCATTCTGATTATCGGACCATTATGTGCACTAGTGGTCATTCTTACAAATCAGATGGATATATTTGCGGCACTAATTACAAATCCAAACTCCTACATGGCGGGTGTAGGTTTGTTCATCAAAAGTTATTTTCCGATATTTTTACTAGGAGCTATTTTAGCCAAATACATGGATGAAAGCGGCGCTGCTCGTTCGATTGCGAACGGAACGTTAAAGCTAACAGGCACCGACAATCCTTATAAAGTGATGGTGGCGGTTTTGATTGTCTCAAGTCTACTAACTTATGGTGGCGTTAGCCTTTATGTTGCAATGTTCGCTATTGTTCCTTTGTCCCGGCCGCTTTTTCGCGAACTCGACATACCTTGGCATCTAATAATGATCCCGCTTGTCGGCGGGATGGCTACTTTTACAATGACCATGTTACCTGGAACCCCTTCAATTCAAAATGCTATTCCGACAACGGCTTTGGGAACTACTCTAATGGCGGCTCCTTTAATTGGCATTATTGGATCAGTGGTTGTAATTGCATTTTCTTTATGGTATATGAAAATCGAATTAATAAAAGCTAAGAAAGCAGATGAACATTATATAGTTTCAGCATCAGATACGCAAGATGTCAAAACTGATAACTTACCTTCAGTAGGAGTAAGTCTACTTCCGTTATTATTATTGATCGTTATAATCATTGTAGGCAGTGTGATGAAAATACCAAATATATTACTGATAGCGTTGCTAATCTCAATTGTCAGTGCTGCTGTAGTTTTCAATAAACATATTTCAAACCACACTGTAACTCTCAATACAGGCGCTACTGCTGCGGTTGTACCAGCAGTCTTTACTGCCGCAGCAGTCGGCTTTGGAATAGTTGTAGCAGCAGCTCCAGGATTTCAGATAATATCTAATTTGATTCTAGGTATCCCAGGAAGCCCATTACTTAGCTTATCGGTAAGTACAGGTCTGATGTCAGCTGTTACCGGGTCATCCTCGGGAAGCCTAGGTATCATTATGGAGGCATTTTCTAAAACGTATTTAGCCCAAGGAATCAATCCTGAGATAATACATCGTATAGCTGCCATGTCGTCAGGACCTCTCAGTGCTATGCCTCATAGCGGAGCGGTACTTGCGTTGTTAGCACTAACTGGTCTGACTCACAAACAAGCCTATCGTCATATCTTCGTAATTGTCGTAGTTGGTGGACTTATATCATTAGCTGTTGCCTTAGTTATGGCGATCGTACTTTAAGATGATAAAACGGAGTTAATGATATGTGGTAGTTTATTATAATGGCAGAGTAAATTTGATTTATCCTTAAGGACGTAAAAAAAATGAAAGAAGTAGTTATAGTGGGGGTCTCGCCAACATAAGCCTGAATCACACCAGTAGCAATTTTATAACGTCTATGTAAAGCTAAATGTTTTGTTATACTTTACGAATACATTTTATAGTTTTTTTCAACCCTACGTAAAGGTATACCTTTACGTAGGGTTACTTTTTTAATTGAAACTATTGTATGGGAAAAACTGAATATATTAGGTAGGGAAAATTAAATGCCGAAATGTAGGGAAAACTAATTGCCGTTTTATCTTTAGTACCCAGGTTAGACTCTGACCTGGTTTTTTTAGAGTGCACCCAGCATAGGGGCGCACTCTAACGGGTGAAATTCCCGAGTGCGGGTTGATAGTGCCAAGCAGTGCGGCCGAGCAAGGTCGTATCATATAGTGGGTGGGAATCCCATCGGGTAAGGAAGACCAACCGCCTTGTACCGAGTCCTTGGAGCCGAAGTGGTAACATTAGGTTTAAGCGTAGGACAGGGAGCAACAGAGCCGAAACGAAAGTGGAGCGTGCTTTCAGCTTGGCAAAAAGGTGTTACAGCCTTGGGCTAATCAGAACGAAGCTGGAAGAAACAACGCTGACATCGATATCCCTATCAATTTTTGTAATGAACCTATTCAAGGTTTCATTATGCCCATTT
>JAENWH010000281.1 GCA_016650135.1 Peptostreptococcaceae bacterium | reverse complement strand
TGCCCATTGAGGGGACTCCTTTTGAAAACATCAGCCCGCTGACCGAAAATGATATATTAAGAGTAATTGCCATGTTTCGTTTTTTAAATCCCACGGCTGCTATCCGGCTCGCCGCCGGCAGAAGTCTTCTGGAAGAATCCGGGAAAAAAGCTTTCCTTTCAGGTGCAAATGCCACAATAACGGGCGACCTGTTAACAACCTCCGGAAACAATATTGATCAGGACAGGGAAATGCTGACCCAGCTTGTTCGTACTCAATAATAATTTTACCAATATTCCAAGTTAATCCTATGTCCTTGTAAATTCAGTTTCACATAATTTACAGACTACCATATCTACAAAATCTTCATTTGGAATTTCCTTAATATAAAATCCCCATCCCATTTTAATTATGCACTATACACACATTACCCATTAATACATCTAATTATCAATGAAAACTTCTCACAATACTACCAATACTATTCCAGGACTGACAGCCAAAGCTTTTCGGATTCCATAAGCAAATCTGATATAAACTCAACAAAAGGCCCATAATTCATCGTGGTATGTGCCAGATCAATGACCTCATAATACTTTGCGCGATTCTCATTTTTTATCACAATTGGCATATAACCATTCTTCATTAATTCAAGATTTAATAGAAGTCTGGAAGTTCTGCCATTTCCATCAATGAACGGGTGAATCTTCACAAACTCCCCGTGAAGCAGAGTTGCTCTGATAACTGGATGATAATCCTTCCAATCATTATTATACTCCGAAATAAGCTTCTGCATCAGATGATTGATTTCATAATGTTTTGGTGGTATATGCTTCGCACCGCTTATTACCACATTTTCCATTCTGTATTTTCCAGCATTTTGGTTATCAATTTCTCTCAAAACCAACGAATGAATGCTTTTGATGTTCCATTCCGAAAGTGGTTCTTCGTTAGAAACCAGTTCTTCTACAAACAGAATAGCTTCCCTGTGGTTGATGGTTTCTAAATGTTCAACTAAACTTTTACCACCTATCGTTATTCCTTCAAGCACAACCTTGGTTTCTGACAAAGTCAGTGTGTTCCCTTCGATTGCATTACTATTATATGTCCATTCGACAATCAGTTTCTCATGAAGTGAATTCGCCAGTCTCTTTAAAAAAGGTCGCTGACGATCAATTGCATCCTTAAGTGAATCAATGCTGCTAAAATCATACTTCAAACCGATATATTCTTTTCCGCTTCCTTCTCTGGCATCAACTGGTTTAACAGCTGAAGCAGGGATAGACCAGTTTCGACCGATTTTAATCGCCCCTTCTATTCGCCCCTCAGCACAAAGCACCCTAATTCTGCGGTCACTGATTTTCCAGTTATCGCTAGTCTCTTTTGTACTCATATATTTCATAAAAATCACCTCATGTATATTATATACCGATATCGGAACAATGTAAACATCTTCATTTACCTTCATTACTTATACATGCGTAATTTTATCAATTATTCACCTTCGTTATCTAAGTGACGACACTATATGTGTTATTGTTTTATAAATGTAAACTTCCTAGAAAAATTAACTCTCTATCACATTTTTCATTCATTATCCCCATGTTTTCCACCCATAAAGGCAAGGATTTCATCCAGACTTTTGTCGCTGTTTACAAATGCATTTAGCAACTCCTTACCCTGTAAATCTTGTTTCTTTATCTTTTCATCAATCGTTATACCTCGTCTGCCCACAATCATTACCTCCGACACTTTTTAAATCATCTGCAGTTTCTCATTGATTCCTATCGCCTGTTCCCGGATATTTCTTTCCGTCATATCAAACGCTTTTAATATTTCTTTCTGTGTAGCTGTTACTGCATGCTCCAAGCGATAGTTTCCATCCGTCTGCCTGATTATCTCTATCTTTTCAAGTTCTTTCAGCGCAGCCGGGACAGTCATGAAATTCTCTTTCTTATCGCTCTTGCGCATCTGTTCTTTCAAATATGTATAGAATTTATTACGTATAACCAGTGCCACAAACTCTATAAATATCTTGTTATTAACAGATTCATTCCCATGCACTCGGAAGTTTTTGTTCCCCAGGTAAGATTTATCTCCACAGAAAAGTTTTTCCGAACCATCACGGCTTTTGTATAGATCAAGCGCTTCTTCTGCCGACATTTTTTCTGAAGTAATGATGATAAAGTATCCGCACAGTTTGATTTCGCTGTCTATTACTTCCTGCCTTTCTCTTGCAAACATAAAGGTTTTTTCTTTACCTTGTGTGTGATAGATTGGATCAAAGTAGTGACAGAACGCCCTTGGACATTCGTACTGTGCTTTCCCTTGCTGGTTTTCTAGGTAAGCTGCCATACGGTCAATTTTCTCTTCAAGCTGTTCACGCTCAGCTGTACGCTTACGCTCGTTGTAATAAATATGAAAGTATCTATCTTTCTCATCGGAAGGAAACAGTTTTCCTTTCACAGTGGTTCCGCTTACTTTATAGTCTCGGATGCTGTGCTTTCGACTTTCTTCAAAGTTCCCTTTGTTCATCCTCACAAGTTCGCTGGCATATTTCTTCATGCCCTTCATCATGATGACAAAATCATATCCACATCTATCCATATATCGTATGTTTTCTTTACTGAAATACCCCCTGTCTAATATAAAACCAACACGCCTATAACCATATCCCGCTGTTTTTTCCAGCATATACTGCAGCTGCGACACATCAACGATACTGCCTGGATACATCTCATAGAACAACGGTTCTCTGTTATTCCTGTCATAGGCTATCGAATAGTTCAATACCGGTTTGTTCTTATCATCTTTGGCGTGACCTATTTCAACGAAGTCAACATCTCCGGCTTGGCAATTTTTATTGGTTGAGTCGTAAGATATGTAAATCTTCTCCCTGTGGTCTCTGCTTTCATTCCATTTGTTTAGAAATTCAACACTTTGACTTTTCTTGATTGAACCCATAAAATCCGAAATTTTTGAATCACTGTACATCCTCATCTTATCTGTAAACAGCGGATGATTATAGGCATAATCCGGATAATATTGCCCTGCATTATTCTCTGCAATAATGGTATAAACAGCAAGATCCAAAAAGAGTCCACTGTCTTTACCGATAAGCTCCACCAATATCTCATCTAGATGGTACTCAGCAATAATCCTTCGAAGCACCATATATGCCCCGGTTCTCAAACAAGCACTTCTGTGAGCCGTCTTTTTATCTTCCGGAAGTTCTGCTTCCGGAAGATATGTCAGGTACTTATCATTAGGAATCATCATGGAAGAATCATCTTCACAGCATTTTCCAATTGGTGTACTTCTAGGAATGCTGTATTTTTTCTCTGGATTATAAACCCTGTCTAATTGATAGTAAATGTAGGTGGTTCCTTTAATTGTTTTTCGGGTAATCTTGCCTTTTTCTTCTGGTATTTTCACTTTCACATCAGTGTACATTATGGCCTCCTTTAGAGAGTTAATTAACTCTCTTTTATAGTACCATATCTCGCCGGAGAATGCAATGAAAAACGGTTGTTTTTGCCGTAAAATAGGCGTTTTCTCAAGGTGTCACATCCCCATCAGACACCCCGAGAGTTATTTATCGCGGAAGTTCACAGTAAAAGGAAAAATATACAGAAATTTACTTAAAG
>JAENWH010000293.1 GCA_016650135.1 Peptostreptococcaceae bacterium | reverse complement strand
TTTATTGCTTGCTTCAGCACAGATAACACACTCTCTGCATCCAGGCTATTTGAAATAAAACATCCCCGTTTACAACAAATCGACTATAGTGATCAATAATAGCCGTAAGGTACATGAATCCTTCCTGCATCAAAAAGTCTTACATTTGAAATACACCATGGGTCGGGTGATTCAGATAGTGCTTATCCATAAGGAGCATAATATTCAAATTGTCTTCCGTTTCAGTTGCCGAAATCACTGCACTGTTAATTCCCGAAATCACTGCATTCCTAATTGCCGGTTACACCACTTTGAATTACTGTGGTGGACCAGTTTCTTTTTACTATTTACATATGGTATTGTACTGACTAAATTCCGGGTATTTTTACGTATTTGTCAGTCGTTAAACACTCTAATTAACTGAGAAAGCTGAAAAAGGATAACCACCGCTGAATAAATCGTAACGGAAAACTCTCCACAAACAGCAAAAAAACAAACAAAACTGTCAATAAGTGCATAGAAACATCCTGCTGATTTAACCGGGATGTAGTTCAACATACACTCATCGCTGGGTCGTACCGACCGCTCATAGTTCTATTTATTATGCTTTGTTATTTTTTCTTCTATCTCTTATCAACTTTATAAAATTCTCCAATACTTTTATGTCAGATAAAAACTCGCTTGAATCTGGCATATTTTCTATTAAAGCTCCTGAACTATCATGACCCAAAAAATATTTTGAACACTTTGACATATTGTCGTCTAACATTGAATAATCAGAGTCAGTTAAATCAACTATTGCTTTAATTCGCATTGTTTGAACTTCTCTACCAAATCTTTGAATTGCACCATTCAACATTACTTCTTCTACAAATCGTTCCCATGTCTCTCTAAGCTTGCTATAAAGTGATTTAGCTTTCTCTTTATAGACTTCTTCTGTTTCAGTTCGTTCGATTTTTTCAAGTGTCTGGTATTCATTCTTCAATAATCCTATTCGTTTTCCAACAGGCATTGCATCCCAAGGTGGGTGGGTTGCTATTATACCTGTTTCCTTTTTCTTTCTTGTTAAACTTTTTATTTCAAGATTCACACCAGCTCGTTCTGAATGTTCTTGCAACATAAGAAGAAATGTAATGTCGTGGGTGAAAACAATCACTTGTCGATTAATTGCTTCTTCAACAATTCTTCCTCCAATGCGGTCTCGCCACTTGTGGTCAAGTGAGGAAACTGGGTCATCAAATATTATTGAACTATTATTTTCTGAGAGAGATAATTCAGATAAAAAAGTTGCAAGAGAAATACATCTATGCTCTCCCTCACTCAATATATCTTTAAGTGAAACATTATTGGAATTTGGTTCATCAAGTTTCAAGAAATGATACTGTTTACCCCTAGCTCCTTTTGTTTCGGTTTCTATTTTTACATTATTAAAACCAAGTTTTCTCAATTCTGATTTAAAATTATCTTTAAGACTTTGACTAACATAAGAGGTTGTCAAATCATTGCTCAATGTCGTAATACTTCTTGTATTACATTTTCCAATACATGAATTTAAAAGACTAACTTTTTTTTGTCTATAAATTTCTCGACCCAACTTTGGTCTGTGTTCAAATAGCTTTTTTTCACCTATCAAATTGTTAAACTCTTTTTCAAGGGGTTTCAAAACTTCATCAATTGATTGTGTTTTCAGTTTTTCATTTGAACCTTCTAAGTCAGTAATTAAATTCTCAATAATAATTCTTGAATTACTTTTTATCTCGATATCATTTATAGTATCTATAATCTTTTTTGCATTGAACAATCCTATTAAATATTCTTTTTGACTTTTCAATGCTTTAATATATTCTTCCTGATTTGTTGAGTAATCAATAGAAATCTCGTTAAGTTCTGCTACAATTGGGTCTTGTTCCTGAAAATCAAATGAAAGAGCATTTACTTTATTCAATAGTAAATTGAAACTTTCATTAACTAAATTACATCGTTGTTGAATGTCATTTTTGATAAATTCCTCAAAGCTGTCAAATCTCAATTTTGCTTCTGTATTTAGTTCTTGTAAGCACAGTGGACATTTCCCTCCGGTTTCTGGAAAAACTTCTTCTCCTTTACTTTCATTATAAAATTTTCTAGCACTTTCCCATAAAATTTGCCAAGACTGATTTCCAATACCAATAAGAGGAATATTGCTAAACACTTTTTCTGATGAGTCTTTTAATGCTTGATTTGCATTAACGTATTCATTGATTGCATCTTTTAAATCATTTAACGAATCACAGTAAAGTATATCTTCAAGAGCTTTAAATTTATTTTTTAATATTTTGAATCTTGCTATTTTCTCTTCATTACTTTTCAGTTCTTTCTTTGGGTCAGTTGCTTTTAATTTTTGTGTTAAATCATTTAGTTCGGTTAACCTATCTTCTTTAGTTTTGTTCCATTCAGATTTGGCTCTTAATTCAGTACGAGTTGTTTGGGAGTTCAGATTTGTTAGAAAAGCTTTAGAATTTGAGTTTTCTGGAATCTCAATAAGAGTTAAATAATCAAACTTTACTAATGAGCGGGATTGTAATTCAGCGTTTAAGCTTTCCTCTATTTTTTTAATTCCCGAAGCAAACTTTTCAATTATAGATAAGCCTTTAGGAATAAAAGCTATTTCATCTTCATTTTCGATATAATGATTAGCACTATTTGCGTCGAATACATCAACACTTTTCAGGGTTAAATTATTCGCTACTCCATTGATTAAAGAAACGGATTCAAAATTAATTCCATCTTTTGAGAATTCAACCTCTGCTTTTTTATCGTTATTATAAGTTGTTGGGCTATATAAGTTTCCAATTATTTTTGGTTTATTACCTCTAGTACTACAAACATGTTTTAATATGCTTACATAACTTGACTTTCCTGCTCCATTATCACCATAAACAACCGTTAAGCCAATTGGCGAGAATTCAAGGATGTTTGTATTAGCAAGCGCATTAATGTTTTCAATATTATAGACTTTAGAAATAGTAATATTGTCACTACTTGTCGTGTTTAAAGCGAAGTCTCTGAGGGCATCAAAATCAACTGATGTAAATGCAAATTCCGATAACCCTACATTCGTTTTACATATTTCTTTTAATTCAGAAATATCGGAGTCGGTAAGATTATTATTTCTAATTAGTCTGTCGATAGCAACTTGCCAAAATTCAGGTTTGTTTTCTACCCAATCAATTATATCATTTAGTATTGGCATATCGTGTTTTTATAATAAAGCATAACGATCCGATAACCCAACTCTTTGGGTTATTTCTACTATATAACTTTGGGTTTACGTTCCATATCCGGGGATAACCCAATGTTTTGTTTGTTTCATTCAAATATTTTATTCAAAGTATTCTTTAATTTGTTTATATAGCCTAAGCAGCAATCTCAGCCATTCGTAGTCGGGATTGTTAACACTTAATTTTGCA
>JAENWH010000502.1 GCA_016650135.1 Peptostreptococcaceae bacterium | reverse complement strand
TTTTCTTTGTTCGTTTGTAATCCCATGAACAACGCAGCCAATTGAAAGCCCTAAGAATGAATAAAGCTTACCCATCCACTCCATGTCACGTTTAGCCAAATAATCATTTACAGTTACTACATGAACGCCCTTCCCCTCAAGCGCGTTTAAATAGACAGCAAGTGTTGCCACTAAAGTCTTACCTTCACCAGTTTTCATTTCGGAAATTCGCCCCTGGTGAAGTACAATACCACCAATAAGCTGTACCCTGAAATGCTTCATGCCAAGGCTTCTGACAGCGCCTTCCCGGCAAACGGCAAAAGCTTCCGGCAAAACATCATCCAGAGTCTCTCCTGCTTCGATTCTTTTTTTAAATTCCTGTGTTTTCTCCTTCAGATCATTGTCTGACAAAGCCTGCATTTCAAGATCAAAAGTCTCAATTTTATCTACTATTTTTTCGATTTTCTTGACTTCTTTCTCATTGATATCCCCAAATATTTTTTCCATTAATCCCATTACAATTCCTCACTGTCTTTCTTATTTTCATCAATTATATTTATTTCCAAAGCTCTGCGCTCTTCTGCCTTTGTCACTCGTACCTTTAAATTCTTGTACTGGAAAAAATCTCCAGGTTCAGGAATTTTGTCTAATTCAACGACAACCCAGCCGTTAACAGTCATTACATCACTGAACTCATCATCCATTGCAAAATGCTCGAGCATTTTTTCCAGATTTGCGCTGCAAAGAACCCTATAGCTTCCATCCTGCAATTCAACAATTTCCTGTGTTGTTATTTCGTCATGCTCATCATAGATTTCTCCAACCAGTTCCTCAATAATATCCTCCATCGTTACAATTCCCTCAGTGCCCCCATATTCATCTACAACGACCGCAATATGAGTTTTTACCTTCTGCATTTTTTTTAGCAGCATGGCAATTTTTACTGTACCCGAAATAAAAACTACTGGTTTTACGTATTCGGAAACATTTTCACTTGAGTGTAATATGTAATTATGGAAATCCTTTTGATTTAATACGCCAATAATTTTATCTATAGTGTCTTCATAAACCGGAAGTCTTGAAAACCCGGTTTCAAGGAAAAGTTCTCTGATTTCTTCTTTCGTATTGTCTATATCTATCGCTTCCACATCTACACGTGGCGTTAACACGTCAAATGCTTCGAGCTCACTGAATTCAATTGCATTTTGAATTAGTTCACTCTGCTGCTCATCAATGCCGCCTTCATTCTCAGCCTCTTCAACTATGATTAACAATTCATCTTCTGTAATAGTTCTGTCTTTACTCACTTTAAATATTTTCGTCAACATTTTTTTCCAGAGGGTGAAAAACATATTGACAGGTGTTAAAATGAATATGAATACCCGAATAATAGGAGCGGAAAACATTGCAAATTTTTCAGGTGATTCTTTAGCCAAACTCTTTGGTGAGATTTCTCCAAATATTAATACAACTATAGTTACTACAACTGTGGAAATCGTTGCCCCCAACTCTTTTCCATAAGCTCCTACAAAAAGCAGGGTCGCTAGAGCTGTCATTGAGATATTCACAATGTTATTACCTATCAGAATGGTTGAAAGCAATTTGTCATAATGCTCCGAGAGGTGAAGAACCCGTTTAGCCCTATGATTCCCGGCATTGGCCGCATTCTTAATTCTTATTCTGTTTAACGATGAAAATGCCGTTTCAGTGGCTGAAAAATATGCCGAAAGTGCTACCAGAATAATAAGTACTAATATGGTCATCGTATTATGCTCGTCCATTTTTTTTATAAACCTCTTTCTTATGCACACAATTATTATCAATATACAAACTTATAAACCCATTAA
>JAENWH010000401.1 GCA_016650135.1 Peptostreptococcaceae bacterium | reverse complement strand
GTCACACCATTTTTAGCGGACGGAAACATTGATTTTAAAGAGTTCCGAAATCTGATTGAATGGCAAATTGCCGAAGGCATAGATTCAATCGTTGTTTGTGGAACCACAGGAGAAGCTTCAACCTTAGACGATCAGGAACATGTCGGAACTATTAAATTTTGTGTTGATGTGGTAAACGGGAGAGTTCCGGTTATCGGGGGTGCCGGCAGCAATGACACCAGACATGGTATCAATCTGGCGCGTGAAATAGAAAAAACCGGGGTGGACGCATTACTGCTTGTAACCCCATATTATAACAAATGCTCCCAGGCAGGCCTGATTCAGCATTACACGGCAACTGCGGATGCAGTAAATATTCCTTGCATTTTATATTCCGTACAAGGCCGTACTGGTGTGAACATTGAGCCTTCAACCGTTGCTGCGCTGTCGGAGCACCCAAGAATTGTCGGGATAAAGGAAGCCAGCGGAAATATCGCTCAAGTGGCTGAAATCGCCAGACTTGTGCCGGATGATTTCGCAATATATTCAGGTAATGACGACATGGTCGTTCCATTAATGTCTCTAGGCGGCGTGGGATTTATTTCCGTAATCGCCAACATTGCTCCCCGAGACTCTGTGAGAATGTCAAGAAGCTTCCTGGATGGAGATATTATTACCGCAAGGAAATTGCAGCTAGATATGAAGGCTCTCATCGATTCCATGTTTGCTGACGTAAACCCCATTCCAGTTAAAGCCGCCTTAGCTATGATGGGCAGATGCCAGCTTGAGTACAGGCTCCCACTTTGTCCGCCAACCCAGCAAGTCAGCGATAGGATCCAAAGAGAAATGTCCGCATACGGATTAATATAAGGAGCACAAAAATGACAAACATTATTTTACATGGTTGCAAAGGCCGAATGGGCCAAGCCATTATCCAGTTAATAAGCCAGTCAGAAAACCTGAATTTAGCTGCTGGAATAGACAGTAATACAGACGGCACTGAGTCTTATCCAGCTTTTTCCAGAATTAAAGATTGCAACATTGCCGGAGATGTTTTAATAGATTTTTCCCATTACAGCGCTGTTGAAGACGTTCTGGCGTTCTGCATCAAAAAAAGCATTCCTGCAGTCATTGCAACGACTGCTCTTGGAGATTCGGAGCATGAAGCGATTAAGTCTGCGTCCCAAAGCATTCCTGTTTTTAACAGCTTCAACATGTCCCTTGGTATTAATGCCATTGCTTCCCTGATGAAAACGCTGGTTCCCCTTTTGGAAAATGATTTTAATATTGAAATCGTTGAGAAACATCATAACAAGAAAAAAGATTCGCCAAGCGGAACCGCTCTGCTCCTTGCAGATTCAATTAATGATGCCTGCCAGAAGAAAAAGCAATACATTTATGGCAGAAACGGGAGCAATGATGATTGTAATATAACCGACTTAGGTATCCATTCCGTTCGAGGCGGTACAATACCTGGGGAGCATACTATTATCTTTGCAGGGCCGGATGAGGTAATAGAAATTACCCACACAGCCTTATCCAGAAACATTTTCGCAAATGGCGCCCTTCGTGCCGCTGAATTCATGGTAAAAAAAGAAAAAGGCCTTTATTCCATGAAGGATTTAATTTAGATAATTGGGAGATTTTATGTTAAATGAAGGATTTGATTTAGATAATGGAGCATTTTATGATAAATATTGGAAATGTTATTCAAGAAAATAGAGAAAGAGAAGAACTTCACTTTGATGTGTCTTCTGGGGAGGAACTTAATCGGGCGATCCAGGCTGGGTATCCCAGAGACCAAATCGTTTACAACAGTGGAGGCATATCTCTGGAAGCCACTAAAATGGCTGCAAGCTATGGAATTGGCAGAATTATTGTTTACGGAACAGAAGATTTAAGAATGATAGAAGGAGTCTGCAAAGAGAAATCACAAAAAGTGAATGCCCTTTTACATATCACCACAAGAGAAAACAACCTTATGCATGAATTTATTACGAAAGATAACGGCGACTGCAATTTTGAATTACCTCAGAATCCAGCTTTGTTTTCTTCTGTTTTCAGAAGTCTGCTTTGTTCCCAGTACGTCAACCTTCTCGGTTTCCATTTTCATAAGGTCTGTACTGTTATGGTTAGTTTATGTCTAACATTTTATTAATTTATGTCTATCATATGAAATGTTTTTTTACCCTTCTTGATCAGAAGCTTGCCATCCGTAAACATTTCCTTTGTAATCAGCAATTTTGCATCGGTAACCTTTTCATCGTCAATCATCAGACCACCCTGCTCAATAGTCCTGAAGGCTTCGCCTTTACTTGGAACCAACTTCAACTGATGCATGATGGAAACGATTCCCAGCCCCTCCCCTTCAAAATCAGCCGCAGCCATTTTTGTGGCTGGAATGTTCTCAAGACTGGCGCCACCGGAAAATGCCGCCTTT
>JAENWH010000210.1 GCA_016650135.1 Peptostreptococcaceae bacterium | reverse complement strand
TTTCGCCACGATTCACAGCGAGAACTCTATGGTTAGGGATCTTGCAAATTGCCTCCTGGTGATTGTAATACATATCAAAAACAGTGCTTTCTTCGGCGTTTACCGCTTCCGAAGCAATAATCCCCGCAGCCTGGGTTTTACCTCTGACCATCGCCGTTATTTCCGGATCATCAGAAATCATTTCCGCAATAATATCCATCGCTCCCTGAATTGCCTCTTCAATAGAACCAACAATTTTATCCTGCGCCTTATCCTGAGTCTTGTCTTGAGTCTTATCTTGAGCCCCAACTTCTGAAGCTTCTCCCTCAGAAGCTGACCCCTCAGTAACCAGCGTGACAAAAGGTTTCGCAATCTCTTCGAGTGTCCCCGACGTTAATTCCTGGGCAAAGATGATAAGCGCAAGCGGCTCCAGTCCCTTTTCTTTGGCTTTTGAAGCTCTGGTTGATTTCTTTTGTTTAAACGGTTTGTACAGGTCCTCAACTCTTTGAAGAACTTTCGCTCCCTCAATCAGGTCTTTCAGTTCTTCCGTAAGTTTCCCCTGCTCTTCTATGATTCTGATTACTTCCTGTTTTCTATCTTCCAGGTTTCTAAGATAAGCAAGTCTGTCATCCAGGTCACGAAGCACTTCATCGGATAATTCCCCGGTAACTTCTTTTCTGTATCTGGCGATAAAAGGAATTGTATTGCCATCATCAATAAGTTTCACCGTACTTTCGACTTGTGAAATTTTCAAATTCAGTTCTTTTGCCAATTGTTCAATTACATTCATTGTTGCATTTCCCTCTCACATTCAATCACATTGTTTTAGCAGTTGTTAATCTCTTTGTTTCAGCTTTTCATTGATGAAATAATCGATATCTCCATCCATTACCCCGTAAACATTACCGACCTCTGCACCAGTTCGGTGGTCCTTCACCATATTGTAAGGATGAAACACATAGGATCTTATTTGGCTTCCCCAGGTTATCTGGCTGAAGTCCCCCTTCAGCTCGGCCAAGTCAGCCTTGTGTTCCCTTTCCTTTAACTCAATTAATTTGGATTTCAGTACTTTCATTGCAGTTTCTTTATTTTGGTGCTGTGATCTTTCATTTTGGCAGGAAACAACAATATTTGTTGGAATATGTGTAATCCTAATAGCGGAATCCGTTGTGTTGACGTGTTGTCCGCCAGCTCCGCTTGCTCTGAAGGTATCTATTCTTAAATCTTCCGGATCAATTTCAACAGCGGAATCATCATCTATTTCCGGCATGACATCTAAAGCGGCAAAAGAGGTATGCCTTCTTCCAGAAGAATCATAAGGAGATATTCTAACAAGCCTGTGAACCCCTTTTTCATTTTTCAGGTACCCATAGGCGTTTTCACCTTCAATTAATAAAGTGGCACTTTTAATGCCTCCCTCTGAATCATCTTGATAATCCAGAATCTTTGTTTTGTATTTTTTTGCCTCCGCCCATCGGGTGTACATTCGAAGCAACATTTCCGTCCAGTCCTGAGCGTCGGTTCCTCCCGACCCGGCATGAACAGAAATAATCGCATTTCCAGCATCATACTCCCCGTCTAGTAAGGTTTTTAACCTTAAGTTTTCCAGCTGAAACTTGTATTTTTCATAACCGGCCAAAATCTCAGGAACCAATGACTCATCATCAGCCTCCATCGCCAGCTCAATCAGTATCTCGACCTCTTCAAGTTCAGTTTCCAGTTCATTATACTCCTGAACCTTATTCTCGATGGCTTTTTTCTCTTTTAACAGCTTTTGCGCGGCTTCATGGTCATCCCAGAAGTCTTCGGCTTCACAGCTGAAATCCATCTCTGCCAGCCTTGCTTTTAATTCAGCAAGGTCAAAGAGATTCACCTACTTCTCTTAGATTTGATTTTGCCTCAGATAACTCGTATCTGATTTGATTCAGTTCTAACATCATTATCTCCTTTCACCCCCAACAGGAAGCCCATTATAGGCAGCCTAGATTGGGTTTGGGTTTGGGTTTGGGTTTGCTTTTATTTTTATGTACAAGTATTACAAGCCCAATCTAGGCTGCTTATAATGGGCTTGTTTTATCTGCCGCAGCAGTTCTTATATTTTTTGCCGCTTCCGCAAGGGCAAGGTTCATTTCTGCCTATTTTTGCATCGGTTCTCTTTATCGGCTCCTGCTTTTTATCTCTTTCCGGTATAACAGCTCCCTGCGGTACATTGGAATTAGATACGCCGGAACCGTCCTCGCTGTAATCATCTTTCTTGCTGTCAGTTGCTTTTACAACCTGTTTTCTGGTTGTTTCTGTCTGCAGCGTAACATTGTAGCAGAACTTGACCGTTTCTTCCTTGATAGATTGAATCATTAATTCGAACATATCAAAGCCTTCATTGCCATACGCCGCCGCCGGATCCTGCTGACCGATTGCACGAAGTCCTATACCGCTCTTCAGCTGATCCATGTCATCAATATGATCCATCCACTTATTGTCTACAACTCTGATAAGAATCATACGTTCCAGTTCACGCATTCTTTCAAGGCCTATTTCTTCTTCCTTGGCGACATACAATCTATCGAATTCTTCCAGGATATCACCTCTAAGCTTATCAGCCGTAAGCGTTTCTATCTCTTGATGCGTGTAGCTGAATTCTTTAAACGCAGGGCATATTTTCCCGAGAGAATGCTGAAGGTCTGCCAGGTTCCATTCCTCTGCATACTTTGATTCAATAACGACAGGGGCTATGCACTCGTCTGCCAGTTCTGCGAGCATTCCACCAACATACTCCCTTAAGTCTTCCCCAAGAAGAACTCTTCTACGTTCCGAATAAATAATTTCACGCTGTTTATTCATTACTGTGTCATATTTAAGAACATATTTTCTGATGGAGAAGTTTTTTCCTTCCACTCTCTTTTGTGCATTTTCTATGGTTTTTGAGAGCATTCCCGCCTCAATAGCTTCGTTTTCTGAAACACCAAGTTTGCCTACAATAGACTGAACTCTTTCCCCGCCAAACAGGCGCATCAGTTCATCTTCAAGAGATAAGTAGAACCTGGTTGTTCCCGGGTCCCCCTGACGTCCGGCACGACCACGCAACTGATTATCGATTCTTCGTGATTCATGGCGTTCAGTACCGATAATATAAAGCCCTCCCAGGTTTCTAACCTTGGTTTGCTCTTCAGACCTTTCATTCTTATATCTTTCATGTAATGCTTTAAATTCTTCTCGTGCCTTTAACAGTTCCGGATCATCCGAAGGAATAAAACTTGTCGCAAATGAAATTGCCTCTTCTGAAAAACCGGCTCTTCCCATTTCAGCCTTTGCCTCAAATTCCGGATTACCACCCAGTATAATATCCGTACCACGACCAGCCATATTTGTTGCAATCGTAACCGCATTGAAACGACCGGCCTCGGCTACAATCCTGGCTTCCTTGTCATGCTGCTTTGCATTCAGCACATTATGCTTGACGCCACGTTTCTTAAGCAGTTCGCTGATCAGCTCCGAACGTTCAATCGAAATAGTACCCACAAGAATCGGCTGCCCGGTCTGGTGGAATTCTGTAATGGCATCTGCAATCGCTTTGAACTTGCCATTTTCGGTCGAATATATCGAATCCTCCAAATCACCCCTTATAATCGGCATGTTTGTAGGTATTACAACAACATCCATATTATATATATCTCTAAATTCGTCTTCTTCCGTTTTAGCCGTACCAGTCATTCCCGCAAGCTTCTTATACATTCTAAAGTAATTCTGTATAGTTATTGTTGCAAGTGTCTTTGACTCTGAGCGAACCAAAACCCCTTCTTTTGCTTCAATTGCCTGATGCAGACCATCGCTGTACCTTCTGCCGAACATTAACCGGCCGGTAAATTCGTCAACGATGACAATTTCACCATCTTTTATTATGTAATCCACATCCAACTTCATCAAAGTTCTGGCCTTCAATGCCTGCAGTATGTGATGGTTTATTTCCATATTTTCAGGATCCGATAAATTCTCAACCTTAAAGTATTTTTCTGACTTGGTTACCCCTTCTTCCGTTAGAGATACAGTCTTGTCTTTTTCCTCTACCGTATAATCCTCTTCATTACGTAATGTAAGAATAAATTTGTCGGCGGTTGTATACAAGTCAGTTGATTTTGCTCCTTGACCAGAAATAATAAGCGGCGTTCTGGCTTCATCAATTAATATTGAGTCAACCTCATCCACAATTGCAAAATTTAATTCTCTCTGCATCATTTCTTCTTTGTAATTGACCATATTATCGCGAAGATAATCAAAACCAAATTCATTATTCGTTCCATATGTAATATCCGCCCGATAGGCGGCTTTTCTTTGTTCGTTTGTAATCCCATGAACAACGCAGCCAATTGAAAGCCCTAAGAATGAATAAAGCTTACCCATCCACTCCATGTCACGTTTAGCCAAATAATCATTTACAGTTACTACATGAACGCCCTTCCCCTCAAG
>JAENWH010000432.1 GCA_016650135.1 Peptostreptococcaceae bacterium | reverse complement strand
CTTATACTCGGTTTCTATAAATCCCCTAATTTGTCTATCTATCATCCTATCTTGCTGACAAATCAAAATCACATCATAACCTAATTTTCTATGCTGCTGAAAAAATACAATCCATTTCATTCTGTCATTTTTTGCATATTCTCGAGAATTAAACATTGTTCCACACTCATCCAAAACAAGTAATGTTTGATGTTCTCGACCTTTTTCATGATTTTTTTCTGCATAATCTAAAAGAAACTTAACCGTCATATTCTCATTTTGTTTAAAAGTAAATTGACCAATCGACTTTTTTTTAAAATAATCAAAATTTATAGCAAAATTAGCAATGACATTTTTTTTTCTTTTCAATCTTTCAATTATTTTATAACACGCTCTTAAACTTTTTCCGCTCCCTGGAGTTCCTGAATATAAATCTATTGACATTTTTCCCCTTTCCAGATCCTAATTTCACAAAGCAATAAATCATTGAAAAATAGCCATTCTCATTTTTTCAAAAAATATGATCATAAAAATTATTGAATAGCCTTCGCCCATCTCAAAAGTACTTGCCAAATATAAAAAATCGCTATTGCAACACACCAAACTTGTAACACAGAAACCATATAAGAAATTGGTATAAAATAATTAATACTACCAATATATTTACTAACCACAGAATTCTGAGTAATAAAAGTAAACGGAGAAGTCGGCAAACCACTAACAGCAAACACTAATAAATTATTTAATAAAGTTGTAATATCATCAAAAACAGTACCAACAAAACCAGTCCAATCCATAAAATAACCCCCTTACAAAATAAATCTACGAGTAGCAACAATTAGCATTATTGTAAATAATAAAGATAAAAACCATCTTAAAACAGAAGCCAAAGTATCAAAAATAGATAAATCAATAAGAAAATGTTCATGAATCCCTAAAGATTGAATTACAAAAGGAAAATCGAAAACAGGAGCAACAGGATTTCCACGCAACAATCCAATCCCTTTCATAAAATCAAACGGAATACAAAACGGAAATTTATCCTTCAAAGTTAAAGGCAATTTAACCATATCCAAATCAACATTTCCCGTTGTAGCATCAGGAACAACAGTTGCAGGAACTGTCAAAGCATCAGTTATAGAAATAGGAACATCAGCAGGTATAGAATCAACAACATCAGTAGGCAAAGTATCAACAATTGGAACATCATAAGGAATTGAAGTAGTGCCATCTGCAGCAACAGCAGGTAACTCCATAGGCAACGGAGGAACAGCAGAACGCCTAGTATCCAAAGTTGTATCTAAAGGTAAAACAGTGCCACTAATAGCAGCAAGAGCAGCTGCATCATTATTAATTGACACTTGAACTGTAGAAACATAATGATTAAGTACTATCTCAAAAATACCACCATCAGTATAAAAATCTACATAAGACCTACCTTGTAGATTAGCAAGCATTTTAAATCTAATATTACCTTGATATGCTAAAGGCACAGCATAAGAATGAAAAGAACCATCAATAAAAGCATATACCACAGATGAAGAACCTAAAAAATAATCATACGCACCCCATGCAGAAAAAACCTTTAAAGGTTTTACAATCTCAAAATTATTAGTTGTAGAATTAAAAAATTCTAAAGATTTAGCATGTAAAAAAGCAGCAAACTCAGAAGATATTTTCGAAATTTGACCACCTGCAAGAACACCAACTCCAACCGCAACCATAACTTGTTTATGCACTTCATCAAAACTGTCATATAAAGCATTGCCAAATGCAGGTGCATCAGCAGGATTTTCAGTACGCCAACCAAGTGCATTAGCATAAGCCAAAGTAGCAAGAACCGCAGCAGAAACAATAACACCTGCCAAAATAATACCTGCAAAAGCATCAGCCTGAATATATGAAGAAGTAACAATAGATACAACCAACATCACACATAATAAAATAGATAATATTTTTTTATGATTATTATAAAAAACAAATATGACAAACACCTCCTTATATTAAAAAAAGAAGAGCAGAAAACTCTTCTTTTCACTAAATAAATAATTGCTATTTAGCGACAGACTTGAAAAACTTAATTCCAAGTTTAATTGCTAAAAACGTACCAACTATGATTAGAGCAACAGGAAGAGCAGCACTAACATAATCTAAAACATCAACTTTTATAAGGTCTATACCAGTTGCAAAACTTGCAGAGATTCCTGTAGGTGTCATAAAAAATTCTCCTTTCTT
>JAENWH010000057.1 GCA_016650135.1 Peptostreptococcaceae bacterium | reverse complement strand
TTGATGCCTGCCAACATGAGGGTAGACAAGGGATAATAGATCATGGGCTTGTCATAGACAGGCAACAGCTGTTTGCTGGTTACCATGGTCAGTGGATAAAGACGAGAACCAGTTCCACCAGCTAAGATAATTCCTTTCATTAGACTCTCCTTTGAAATCCTACTACAGAACCCTTGAAAAATCCTGATAGTTTCTGCAGATATGGATTTTGTGGAAATCCTACATGGTACCTCAAATCGCCAAATCACGCTCTGAATGCCCTATTTCAGCGGTTTCTGTGGAAAATATGGAAGTCCTTCCCTGTACCGATAATACATTCTCAAATGAATTCTGATTTACATTTTCCCTTTGCCCGCTACGTTACTAAGCGGAACCTTTACAACGATCTTTCTCACTGGGGTCGGACGGCTTACTGAAATTGCACCTCTATGCGCATCGTTTGTGTAAAGAATAATAGAATCCCCCGGATTAAGAATGCTAACTTTCCCAAAATTGTTATCGTAAAATGTGATATCCTTTGCCTCGTTGTACGGTGTGAAAACGCAATCATTAAGTTCTTCGACAGGCTGAGTCATCATGATTTCTGTTCCATAGATCACATATTGAACATCAATATATTTCTTATGGGTTTCATAGCAGGTCAGGCACGCTTCTTTTGTGATGTATGACATGACATTTGCAAACACACCATTCCCAAGGTCATATCTCCCATCAGAGTTCGTACTCGAATTAAAGTTGGTGATAAAGCCATAAGCAACAGAGGAAATGGTTCTAATCCTTTCAAGTTCAGACCTGCTACCTGAATTAATACCCGCAATCCAGTCAATAAACTCTCTGATGGCACCGTCTCCGCCTTTTTTTGTGCAGATAAAACTCGCAATATCAACGACTTCTCTTGCCGCATCGCTGGGGCACACAGCAAGTCCGCCAGCTTCCTTGATTGGCTCCATACACTGTATATCCAAAAGGTCGTCTCCAATATAAGCAACGTTTTGTAAGGAATAGCTAGAACCGTCTCTCTCGGAGAAGTCAGTGAGTATTTTCTCCAACTCGCCAATTTTATTCCTGACACCCTGATGTATTTCAAGAACATCAAGTTCCTTGCATCTGTTTTTAAGTATTTCACTGTTCCTCGCTGTTATTATCACAGGAACAATACTGCATTTAGGGAGAATTTCTTTTATTCCGCAGCCATCCTTTATATCAAAGGCCTTCATCATCTCGCCGGAATCACCCATGTATATTTTGCCATCGGTGAGCGTTCCGTCAACATCCATAACAATAAACCTTATTTGTTTTTGAAACCTTAGCATTATCTCACCTCTGAAAATAACAAGCATTCACAAGCATATTCCTGCAAAAACACCAGCCCAAGAAGGCCTTTAATCAATGATGTCAGCAAATGGGTAGTTTTGCGATAGCAACCCCAACAAACTCTGTCCAAAAGCCAACTATCATCAAATTCTTAGTCTTTGTTCCTTAGAAGAAGTAAATCACTCAAGTATCCTTTGCACGGTTACCGCTGTTATTTGGTCAAGTTTTGGCATTACCTCCATGGTACTAAAATCAATTTTAGGAATAAGCAAAGTATTCCACGGAAGAGTTATGTTTATCAAACAAGGTTCGTCATCCGCCAACCAACTAGAATAATCGTCAAGCTGTTCATACGAGGACAACGTAGTCGCTTTGATTCCATATGCTTTTGAGACCTTTTCAAAATCCGGAACAGAATACCCACTGGTTTCTGTTGTTTGTGCATATCTTTCGCCATATGACTTCATTTGAACCTCACTGATTTTTCCCAGCGCATGGTTATTAAGGACAAATATCTTTACAGGGATTTTTTCACGTACAACGGTTTCGAGTTCCTGAATATTCATTTGCAGTCCGCCGTCTCCCGTAATACAGAATACTGTGTCGTAACTCTTCGAGATGGACGCGCCAATTGCAAACGGTAGACCACATCCCATTGAACCGTATCCACCGCTAATCAGTATTCTTCCTTCTTTTCCTTTCAACGTTAAAGATTGTGCTGCCCAGCATTCATTTTGCCCAACATCAACAGCAACAACCGGGTTTTCGGGTAAAAGCGAAGATATCTTCTCAATCACCAGATTACCTATTACGTTGTCAACGCCATCAAGCGTCACTTTTACTTCAAAACATTTGTCTCGCCACTCGGTATATTCAGGAATATCCTCTGCTAAGAGCTTAAGCATGAATTCTTTCGCGTCGGTTAGGTACTTTTCCTCATCTGGTTTTATGCTTCTGATAAGTTCATATTGGTCAATATCTGCACGAATAAGCTTTGCATTCGGGGCAAATCTTTCGGGAACACGGCCTGTTTGTCTTAAGCCCAGTCTTGCTCCGACAGAAATCAATAAATCACACTCGGCAATTATAATATTTGCTGCTCGATTGCCATATGTACCAACAAACCCAATTTTATCTTCATCTTGTACCAAATCCACAGCGTTCATAGTTGTTAACACAGGAATTCTTGTTTTCTCTGAAAACTGATGAATAGCTTCAGCTGCTTCTGCAGATCTTGCACCATTACCTACTATCAACACTGGTTTTCTGGATGTCGAATGGAAAATCAATTATAACGCCTCCTTTTCTGCCTAACAGTGCCATGTTATAGGCCATGTCTACTATTTTCGGAAATTCCTCTCCATTATTCGGTGTCACAGAATATTTCGTAATGCTACGAGTCATAGAGACAATATCCATTTCCTGAAATCCGATTTGACGCACGCCAGAATAGCCTTTTAATTCTGTACTTGGCGCATTTCCGCAAATTCCCATAATGGGTATACTGTCAAACCAAGCATCAGCAAGTCCACCAAAAGCATTGACCGCTCCAGGCCCTGAAGTAGTAAAGTATACTCCTAATTTACCGCTTACACGAGCAAATCCATTTGCAGCGAACGAACATCCCTGCTCATTGTAACAAACATGAACTTTGATCTTATTCCTGCTGCTGTTTAGAGCGTCCATAAAAGGAACAATGTAGCCCCCAGAGTAACCAAACACATCTGTAACATTATGTTTGATTAAAAAATCTACCAGATATTCTGCACAGTTCAATACAATTACCTCCTATCAACAAGATATTTTTTACATGCTTTTTCTAAGTCAGAAAAATCTGTCTTAGAGTAATTCGAGCCATACCGCTTACGTTTTGAAATATCCATACATGAAATAATCTGCAGCATCTCTTTCAAGTTGCATTTTACATTCTTTTGAAGATAGGATATATTATCTACATGAGAACCCTCAACTCCGCAAACAAACATCGGCAAATCATATCCCCAAATAACAGAAGACTTGAGAGAAAGGATATACTTCTCAATTATATCGAAGATTACTCCCAAATCATACTTCTTTCCATACTTAGTATTTAGATAGCTTGCAATGACTTCTGTCGATGCGTTTCCGGCACCTCTGCCCATACCATATAGTGATGCGTCTACAACAATGTCCCTGTCTGCCGTAGCAGCTAAATCGATAAACACTTCTGCCAATGCGTTAGACAGCTGAAGATTGTTATGAGAATGGAGTCCTATTCTTATCGATTTGTCAAGTTCCTTATTGACTTGGTCGAAAAAATTGCGAAGGTCGTCTAAATACATTGTCCCAAAGGTGTCAACGATTGAAAAGCAATACGGCTGTATATCGTTTATAGCGGAAATCATCTCGCTTCTCTCTTCAGCTGTATAGGATGGCGCATCCATAGGATTTGCAAAAACCTTGTAACCCTTCTTTTTTGCTCCCGCAACGAACTCAAGCGCCGCTTTGCTTTCATGTTTTGCAAAGGATATTCTGAGATACTCAAAAGCCTTTCCGTCGAAATCATCAAGCTTCTCTAGTGAATAGCGGCTGTTATCGCAAAACCCAGTAAACCGATAAGAACCTACTGAATGTGGAATAAACTTTCTGGCTTCTACAGAATTTCCGTATACAAGTGTTTCACCGTTTGTTACGTTTTGAAGGAATCCTATTTCAGCTATGTCAATACCAGCAGATACCAGTCCTTCAATCACACCGTTAACAAATTCCGGAGGAGAATTCTTTGCAAGCAAATATCCGCCATCACGAATTGTGCAATCGTTAATTTGAACGTTCATTTTTCACTATCTCCTTATAAATGGCATTGGCTATTTCAAAGTCAATTGGATAATCGATGTCTATCGCTTCAATATCGTCAATCTCATGAATATATGGTTTAACACCTACTCTGCGGTCGAACTTCAGAAACGTTTCTTTGGAAAAAACATAGGCACCAGAAGATTCCGAATAAATAGGTGTTAGATCTTGTGTACGTGGAAAATGTTGAATATCAAAGTTCATTGGCAATCCGTTCTGCCATAAGAACTCCTGCATTCTTTGTGCAAGGAATGCCGAGTCAAATTCTCTGGAAGCGACCTTCTGAACACAAACATCAATGCTTTTGCTTTTAGTAAAAGGACCCGTTGCGTGAGATGCAATATAAATATCTGCATCAACAACTTTCATGAATTCACGGATAATGTCGTTGCAATTCGCACCACTGCCATCCAGATATTCCGGTCGATGAAGGTATATGACACCATCAACAAGATACTCTTGAACTTCCGGCTTGCTGCAATACACATAAACTTGATTGACACTCTTTGCACCAAGACAAGCTCTCTGAATTAGTTCCATAAGCGGCGTACCGTCCGAGAATTTCTTGATGTTTTTTCCAGGAACTCGTTCATTATTTAGTTTTATTGGAATCATTACTACTGTTTTCATCTGTATTCCTCCTATCAAATAAAAGCCAACTAATTTATTTTACCATATTTATAATATCTGAAAACCAAAAAAAAAGTTATAAGAATACAAACATTCCACGGAGGGAAAATATATTGTGAATTACAGGTTAAGAAAAATTCCATGATTCTTGTAAACTTTGTTTAAAATCTTGCCGAGGTATTTTACTTAGAAGCCCCCCATCAGTACAGTTAACCAAATCACATCCCTTTTTTTTTAAATATGAATTAATGTATTTATAATTATCAAATATTTTCGCAGAAGAGTATAGTTCGGCTTCAATTGAATTATATTTTGTATTCGTATTTATAATTCTTTGTTTATCAGTTTTTGAAAGACTATAAGCATAACAATCTTCGTCAATACTATTTAAATAAGACTTGGCAAGCGTCAGAAAACCAGTGCAATCACAGCCCAATAAATAAATCTTTCGGAATCCCATATAATAAGCAAACATTATTGCACTTTGGACTACTGTAGGAAAATCAGGAACCAATTTTGAAAAATCAACATATTGTGAAAATGTTTCATCAAAGTATAAAGGATTTTTAAAATAATTAAAATCCATGAATTTTTCCAATCCTAATTCTTCTATTTTGCATTTAGCCTTAATCGGCAAAAACACAATAGGAGAGGAACCCAAATTCACATTCTTCATTACCTCAATAATTGCATGACCGTCTTCTAAATCAGGATCAAAATCAAGAAACCGTAAATCAGTCAAAAGATGAATATTCGTCTGAATTGAAGAAAATGAAGACAACTTTGTTGCAAGATTTACTGTGAATACAAATTTATCTTTTAATAAACTTAAATCTTGGTTTTTTAAAGAAGGCCCATTTCCAATAATATAACAACTTTTTCCAATGTATTTGTTTCGCAATATTTTATTTTTTCTAATAGTTTTTAAATCCTTCCAAGAAGCAAAATTACTTATCTTAATAGCAACATTGATTATTTTTGCTCCCAATAATTGCGCAACACTTCTCTTTATTCTACTCATATTCTTCCTTTAAAAGTCGCCTTCATTTTCAAATGAATAACGGTTAGTATTTGAATCCAATGTTCACAAGATTTACCGTTTTCTAAGGACTATATACAAATCACTAAATATAGATCTAAATGAAGGATAAATTTTATGATATCTAATAAACCCTTTAAACCAACAAACCAATGTTGGTGATTTGTAATAAAGATCTCTATACTGACAAAATTCTAGTACTCTATTGAGACCTTCTAATGATTTATCTTGATTTTGGCTAGTAAATAAATCAATATTTCCAAAAAATACATTAAATAATTTTTCAAGATATTCAATTCCACTTATTCTATTCTTTGATGTACGAATATTCTTAGGACTATTATTTCTATTATGCCGGCGAAATATTATTGCCCTATAATTATATAGATAAACGGAATCTGAAATTAAAGCAGAATTATAGATATAACGATCGTGAGCAACCTCATCATACCAATAATCTTCAATACTGTTAAAAAAATCTTTTCGCAAACAATATGTACACCCTGGCCGATATACAGTAAATAATCTTTTTGCATTACACGGTATCTTCATAACCTTTCGATTGTTGGATTGTCTTTTTATCCCAAAACTAGATTTGTTTCTTTCATCCATAAAAACAGGTTTATAATTTGACATTAAAAGATTACATCTTGGAATATTTTTCATTATCTCAAGCATTTTTTCACATTTATCTAATAGCCACACGTCATCTTGATCAGACAGGAAAACAATATTGCCTGTTGCCTTTGAAATCCCTTGCATAAAATTTCTTTTCCATCCAAGATTTCGATCATTTATTACAAAATTCCAAGACAATTCATTCTTATCAATATAGTCTATAATAAGTTTGGGAGTAGAATCCGTCGATCGATCATCAAAAATTAAAACTTCATCCGGTGGAATAGTTTGCAACCGGATTGAATCCAATTGCTCTAAAAGGTATTTAGCCCCATTATAGGTGGTTATAACTATAGAATAATTCATAAAACCTCTGAAAAAATACATATGACTTTTTTATTTGAACGATTTAGCTTGAATCTCCAAACTGTATCGTACTCAAATTCCCAACTTATTGTCTAGTTGATATGAAGAATAATCTCCTTGATATTACCAGGAAGGAGCTTCGAGGAGATGATGAACTTCCTGAATGCTGGGGGAAAAAGCTAACGCAGGCGCTGGTGTTGGTTTTTAGTGGAACTTTTTTGGGAAATTCACATATGTATTCATGAAAAGTGCAGTTCCCGTAAGCTGGGAAATCGGTAGGGACATCCTTGAGCCCCTCATGCCCTAGAACGTAAGCCAAGAAGACCTGTCCCTCGTTACCGAAGAATACCGGGTCAATGCCTTGCCCAAAACATGATCTCCGTTGAGGAATATGAGGCCAAGCTTGCCGAAAGCCAGACCCAATAGGGCTGAAATGTATTCAATACAAACTGGGTGGTAATGTCAAGGACATTTTTCTTGAGATAAAAAAATCTCCTCCAACTGGGTTTCCCACTAACAGCATCCTAATCCTCCATGGCTGCTATCGTATATTAACCCCAGTTTGAAAAATATCAGTGCGTGGTTCTACGGACTGACACGAAGAATGTAGCAAATATTCACTTTTAGCATATTTTTGGAACATTATATTTTTCCGACGACTCAAAAAGAAACTAAAATAAAACCATATATTCACTGCTGTAAAGAGATTTGCTCCAATGCAAAGTCCGAAAAAGACTATAATTCCCCATTTCTGAAAAGAATCTCCCTTAAAAAAAGAAGAAACTAAAAACAAGAAAAATAACACAATTCCAAACAAACCACTAGTATGAATTATCTGCGAAACTGTAGGCATATACATAGTAACATTACCAAATCCAACCCCAAATAAAAAATCATAAAGTGACAAATCTTTGAGCAAAGAGTAGCTTAAAAACCTTCCATAAACAGCCACTCCAAAATGAAACCCAGAAGAATTATCAATTACTCTATCCATACTTTTTGAAAAAATAGGTAGTTTAAGAATAACCGAAAAAGCAAATATTATTGTAACTAATAAAAAAATCCCAGAAAATAATTTGAAGTATGAAAATTTTTGCGAAAAGAAGTTATTCAACCCAAAACCAATCCAAAAAAATGTTAGAATAAGAATGCCTTGACCTGAAGTGGAAAGGATAAGACCGATACTTATAAATACAGAATTAAATAAATTTTCTCGGGATATTCTCTTTTCACTAAATAAACAATAACAAAGATACACATAGCAGTACTGGGCAAACTGTCCAGGCTCATAAAATATTGAGCTAGGGCGAAAAAAGAATAAAGAACTCATACCACTATCTTTCATTTTCTGTATTTGGTCTGCATACACTTGGGCATCCGCAAATCGATAAATAACTCCAGGAACATAAAAATGAAATATATTTACGGAAATCGTTTGAACAATAATCATCACAACGGCTACAAGAGTAATTCTTTTTAACCAAATAATACCAAATTCAAAATCAAACATATCAAACATCATAAAAAAAATTGAAAATAAAGAAAATTTTGCTAAACGAAGAAAAATTAAAAGTGTATCAGTATTAAGTTTTTTTAATAAAAGATAACTAATTAATGAAAAAATAAAAACATAAATTGTAAAAATAAAAAAAAATTTATTCTGGGTAAAAATAAGCCGTTTTCGAAGCAAATAAAGAAAGCATGAAAGAATTAATACCAACGTTCCAAGATCAAACCCAGGAACTGGAGTCTTATATAATGACAGAATCGGCAAAAACACTACCAAAGCGGTAAAAAACTTTTTTTCTTTTTTCACAAATAAATATCCTACCTAAAATCCCAAAATTTTGTAACTATGTGACCTCAAAAACATAATACCTTTAGCAACGCTCTCCAATCGAATTGAAGAATTAGTGTTTACAGGCTACTAAGGAACTGTAAAAAAATAAACTAAGCAAAGGTATCCGACGGAGATATCCAATAATTCCATTCTCCATGGAACTCATGTCTGCTGATATTGAGCTCCCCAAGCTCCTTATCTGAGACCTTGAGGCCTTTCTCATACTCGTTGGTATCGATGCCACATCTCACTCTCAGACCTTTTTTTGTCGTCGTCGATCCTATCAGGCTGATGATGACTGCCAGCGAAACCAAGGGCCTTCCCCTCCAGTTCTTGCTTATGTGGCTGAACAAGCGGTGCTCAATCTTGTTCCACTTGGAGGTCCCCGGAGGGAAGTGGGATACATGTATCTCCAGTCCTATCTCATTGGACAGAATCT
>JAENWH010000153.1 GCA_016650135.1 Peptostreptococcaceae bacterium | reverse complement strand
ACTATTAGAGAAGGAGAAATGCCATGCCATTTTTACTGTTCCAAGGGGATATTACCCATATAGAGGTTGATGCTATCGTCAATGCTACAAACCGGGACCTCAAGGAGGGAGGCGGGGTCTGTGGTTCCATCTTCAGGCTTCTGGTGCCCAAGCGATGCAATTTAGAAATCTTACTTATGCTTTTTCTGTTATGCTTTCTTTTTTTAAGGCAGAAATAGATCAGCCTAAAGAAGATCAGCAACAGCAAGCATATAATAATTTTCTAAAAAAATATTCATTTTCTGCTGTTGTTTCAGAAACTTTCTACCGCAATTTGCTTAACTGCGGGATAAATATACCCATGCTTTGGCGGCATAGAATTGTATACCTTATCTATATCGACATAGCCAAAACCCTTTTTAAAACCGTGGAAATTACCTTTAACTAATACAGTTTCCATATCTAGATTCATAATAAATATAGCAACGCGTGCATTATCCTTAAGGTCTGTAAGCATTTCTTTATATGGTTTATCAGTAAATACTATTCTAGAAGATGTTGCTGACTGCCCTTGGATAATAGGCACCATTTTAGGGTAGCCGTCTTCACCCATATATCCTATAAACATTAAAGTATCTAATTTCGCTGTTAAACTCTCCGCCCACGGTTTTAATACTTTTTTATCTTTATCCCCTGCCATAAATGGTTTTTTAAAGGTTACCCGAAGTGCATTTTTTATAATTCCGCCCATGTCCAGTTTTGCACGCAAGGAAATATCTATTAAATCAGCAAAATGCACTTTGTTTATACCAAAATATGTATTAAACCTGTAAAGTGGCATACTGTTGAATTTAATATAATCTTCTCCTTCCGTTTTTACTTCAGGAAGAAATTCCATTTTACCAGTCCAGAACTCCTTATTCATATTCATTATAAAAAAGCCTGTTTTGGGATTTTTATGTATATAATCCTTACTTAGTCCGACTATAAATTCACCAAACATCATTTTATCTTCACCCTTATTCATAAGGGAAGAAAGTAATGTAATATGCATATCACTTGTATCGTCTTGCATAACCACAAGTCCGATTTTGTAAGAATTGTCAAAATCTTTAGCGTCATTTAAATTTACTTTATTCATATATCCTCCTATTTTGTAACACCTGTCCAGGTTGCGTTTTCCACGCCTTCTGCTAGAGCGACTGCAAGTAACTCGTCCATTTTTTCACGGGAAACTAACCCTTCTTTTTTATATTCCCAATCCTCATAAAGTCTTTCGTATTTATCGCGGCAAAGGTTATTGAACGCACACATTTCCCATTTTTCTACTTTTCCTTTAATAAGCTTTGCTATATTGCGGATACTTTCTATATCGTCAGTTGAATTCGGAATAATCGGCGTGCGTATCCATATTTTTTTATCCGTTCCCTTTATTTTTCCCACAATATAATTAAAATTTTCTATAATACGTTCGTTACTGTGTCCCGTAAACTCTTTATGCTTATCGCTGTCAAATATTTTTAAATCATATAAAAATAAATCAGTATACTGCAGTACATTATCTATATCGCTTTTCTTACAATAACCGCAGGTATCCACAGCGGTATGTATGCCGTTACTTTTAAAACAGGCGAGTAGTAGGGCCGCTTCCTTTGACTGCATTAAAAGCTCGCCCCCCGATAGGGTAACTCCGCCATTATCGCCCCAGTATGCTCTATCCTTAATGATTTCGTCATACAATTCATCAACTGTTTTATATTCGCCCTTTACTTCCAATGCCCCAGTAGGACAGGCGTCTATACACTTTTTACAGCCAATACATTTTTCATTGTCCAAAATAACATCCACTGCGATTATACTTATTGCACCTTGTTTACAAGCCGCAACACAGGAACCACAGCCTATACATCTCACTTCAATCCACTCATTTTTCGGTTTTAGTGAAATGCTTTCTGGGTTATGACACCATTTGCATTTTAACGGGCATCCCTTTAAGAACAAGGTTGTCCGTAATCCGGGTCCATCCTCTGTTGACATTCTTTGTATGTTTAGTACAATCATAAGCTTTTGTGACTCTCTCTGGAAATAATTTCGTCCTGCAATTCCTTACCTATTGAAGTAAAGTATGCATTATATCCTGTAATACGAACTAATAAATGCCTATAATCCTGAGGATGCGCTTGCGCTTCCTTAAGCACCTCTGGGTCAAGAATATTTATCTGTAAAGCGGTACCGCCGTTTTGGATATATCCTTTCAAAAACGAAGCAAACTTCTCCTTGTGGTGTTCATCTTTCATTATTGAAGTATTGAAGGTTATGGTATGACTAGCCCCATTAGGTAGATAGTTTACATAATCCAAATATCCTCCGTTATCACTCTTTCCGCCAAGCACCGTGCCTACAGAGTTGCTGTTGCTGGTAGGCCCATTAATATCCGCACCGTTTGACGGACAAATAGCATTTGATAAAAATTGTGCTTCATTTCTGCCGTTTGCACTTGCTTTGAGTATATAACCCGCGCCTATCCAATAATTCCAACTGAGCATACCAGGACGGAATTGACGATTGGTACATTTTGTTTTATATTTCCATACCTCATCTGCCCATTGTTTCATATAATCCTGACCAAGCGCGTCAGCTTCCTTGTTATCTCTGCCATATTTTGGAGCTTTATACAAAGCTTTCGCCTGTAAAATTTCATAACCCTTCCAGTTCGCCTTTAAGGCTTTCACTAAATCCTCAAGCGTACATTCCTTCTTATCATAAACAAGATATTTTACTGCAAGAAGTGAGTCAACGGTAGTTGCAAATGTAACACCCTCTATCGTGGTTAGACTTATTTCCGCTCCGCCCTCTGTTACATCAATACCCTTTTGGGCGCACCCATTTACTAGTACCGACAGATATGGTGTAGGATTGTATTTTGCCCTTATACTTTCGGAATATTCGTAATTATCCACCATCTTCTTTACTACAAATTTTGTTTGCTTGATAAATGCGTTGTAAAATTTATCAAAAATATCAAAACTCGGTAATTGCCCTGTTTGGGGTCCCTCTTGCCTTATTTTGGTAACTTTTCCACTCAATGCATCAGTATACGGAAGCATATCGCAACCGTTTCCAAATACCAACTCCATAGCCTTTAGCATATTCATATTGTTGTCTACTGTTCCCGAACGGTCATTTCCTGCCATTGTATTTTCCATACAACCGACAGAAGCATAATCACCAACATTTTTTAAATTTATAAACTCTTTACCCACATGTTCCGATTCAGTCATCATTCCCGCCATTGAGCGTTCATCAAAGTTAATAAGGAAAGGCGCACCCTGACTTTTTGATACCATATCAATAATTTTATTTATGTATTTTTCAGGGGAATTTTTATGCACTCGTACATTAGGTTTAGGCTCTAATATTGGACTCATATCGTCTATAACATCGAGCAATAAATATGTAAAGTCGTTTGTCTGGTCTTTACCATTACTTCCAATTCCCGATAGACAGAAAAGCTGACCGAAGCCCGCAGTTATACCCTGATTGCCCCCTACTCTTATCTGAGCATCATAAGTGGAATTGCAATGCATCCAAAAACAACCAAGAATCTCTTTCATAAATTCTTCAGTCATTCCTTCATCAATTGACTTCTTATAATAAGGATACATATACTGATCCAAACGCCCAAATGATACGCCCGGCCCCGGGTATTTTTCATCGGACATAACCAGCATATGAGTTATCCATAAGGACTGTATTGCCTGATAAAAGTTTTTCGCTCCGTTCCAAGGTACAACTTTCAAATTATCGCCCATTAGTATAAGTTCTTCTTTGCGTTTTAGGTCGGTTTCCTTGTCCGCATTTTTATAGCATAATTTTGAATACTTTTCAGCAAGTTCTTTCGGCATTTGACACGCAGTCATCATCGCCTTAAGCTGAGCTCCTTTTTTACCCGTTTTATCCGCAGTACTAAGTGCGTTATAAAGCTTTTCTATGTTTTCATATTCAGCTTTAAAACCATTTTTAAGTATTTTTGCATAATCAGGAATAATGTGCCCACTGGTTGCTCCGCCATTGCCGTAGCCATGACTGAATAAAAAGAAGACATTTGCTCTGGCTTTTTCCGTAAGTTTGTCGCGTTCTTTTTGTTCCGCTTTGTCAAGACACATAGAATATTGCAGATTAAACCTTGCCCCGCAAATTAAGTCATTAGGAAGTATTTCCATAGGCAAATGATTTACTACAATTTCCTTAGTATATTCAGCTTTTCTTTCCACGATCGATTTCTTCCAAAACTCCTCTGTCACAGGCACATTTTCAGCAATCTGCTTTATGGATGACCCGAATGTAATCATAAAAGTATAGGTCTCTGGCACAATATAATAGGTAATTTCATCAAACTGCCTATCCCATGGTGTACCTGTTGAATAAACACAATACTCATTATTCCATTTACGCTCTACTCCCTCAAAGAAATAATCTCGCAACCATTTCACTCTTGGTGACAGGTTTTTAGGCTTTTTAACAGCATCTTTATACTTTAATTCCATACATCCTCCCTACTTAAAATAGTTTTTCAATATTTTTTGTTCGCCGTGCTTTAATAGCTCCAGCATTTTCTGTTTTGCCAAATCTGCATCGTGCGCTTTTAATGCATTTAAAATAATTATATGTAGGTCTAGCACGAAGCCGTATATATTATCCAGTTTATAAAATTCCGAAACCAGCTTATAAACTGATTTTCCTGAAGATTTCATAATAATCGGATACAACAAATTTCCACTCGCTATACTTATTAAATGATGAAAATTCACATCATATTCCGCTCGTTCGTTAACCGTAACAAGCGTTTTTGCATTGTTTATTAGCTGTTCAAGTTCTTCAAGAACTCCTATATCCGCATACATTGCCGCCTGATAAGCACACTCACATTCTATAAGCTTACGGCAGTCAAGTATGGCTTTCAATTCCTCATAGCCGTAAAGATCATAACGCATTATTCCTTCAATAACCGCCAGCGTACCTTCCTTTCTCCAATCCGCAACCGTAATCCATTTGGTCGGCAATATCTTTAAATATCCCCTGTTTTCCAATTCTACTATGCCTGCATTAATTACCGAACGACTGTAACCGCTTTCCTCTGCCATTATCCTAAGCGTTGGAAGCTTTTCGCCGACTTTCATATCACCTTTTAAAATGCCGTATTCTATCCCATCCACAAACCTATCCATAAGACTTGGTCTTTTCCCCATTATTATTCCTTATATTCCTTTACAAATTTCGGTGGTAATACCACCATATTCCTTATAAAGATCGCTGTCAATTTTTTTTTAATAAAAATCCCTTCCACAGAGAGAAGCGATAATGCTTATTGTAAAGAGAAGGGATTTTGTTACTATGTTGTTTTTAATAATAAAATAAAAATACCTTCCAGCACTGGATTGGT
>JAENWH010000329.1 GCA_016650135.1 Peptostreptococcaceae bacterium | reverse complement strand
GCTTATTTAGTAAATATGAATGGTGAATCTTTTAGAACAAAAGAAACTTTAAAATTCAATGAAAAATTTAATAAAAAATAACTTTTTATAGTATCTTGAAAATCCTTTAAGGTAGGACACTTTGTTTTACTGTACTAGGTTAGAAGTATTTTACTATTTACAGTCATAAATATCTCAAATGCAGTTTTACCTTTTCTCCAGCTTGTAATTTATATGCTATATAACCATTCTCTGCTTTTTCAGAACCAATAGCCAGATCTATTTTTTCTCTTTGGTCAAGTATTATTTCACAATCCATTTCATTGGGGATAGAAATTGTTATTATCCGGTCAAATTTCTTGCCAGTCATTTCAAATTGTATGGTTCCTTTTACAGTATGTGCAAGCATACTTAGTTCCTCCAGATCACCTGGTTGAGGGGTAATTGTACATTTTTCAAATCCCGGTTTTACTGGAAAAATGCCTAATATTCCATGATAAATCATAATTAGCGGAGAAACTGCACAGTGGCTCCATTGAGCTCCTGAATCATGCTTTACCACCCAGTCTTCCTGAAGTGTGTTGTTCTCAATTACTGATTTCATGCTGCCCCAACGGTTTCTAAAGTCGTCAATAACAACCTGAATTGCTCTTCCTTTTGCCAAAGCCCAGTATCTCCAAATTGCATTGCAAGGATAGGAAAGACCTAATTCTTTCGGACATTCAGATATTATTTTCAGTGCAATTGCATCATTACCTCCCGGACATTGATTATAAATAATTGATGTTGCCAAGCTCCTGTCGTCATATCGTATCTCATGTTCCTCTTTTAACCATGGAAGATTACACATAAAGACTTTTTTTCCTGAATCCCAATATTTATCAATACACGTTTTTTCAAGTTGTTTGCCAAAATTTGCAATTTCTATACTCCAGTCATCATTGCCAAATACACTACAAAGTTTACTTAGAGCATGTTGACACATTGCTGCAACATATAGGTTTAAAGCACATTGCTTATGCCGTTGTTTTTTAAAGGCGATGTGGTCTATCCATACTGATGGCATTCCCAAATTCTCCACAGGAATTAATCCATCCTCTCCAACTGATTTTTCCAGAAATTGAAAAAAACAAAGTAAGCGAGGATAAGTTTCCTTTAACGCATCTATTTTGCCGGTATACAAATAATAATACCATGAGTCGAAGCAAAAACCAACGCTATGATCAACAATTGGGCCCCATGTAGTGAGTTGCATTTGTCTTTCCATCACCCGTGCAAGCCTGTCGAAAGCTGGCCAACTATCCATAAAAACATCATCTGTACCAAGTCCCTGACCGAAAGTATTCACAAATCGTGCAGGTAATAATGTGTCTCCAAAAGAATAATAAATTGCATGGAGTTGATGGCTGCCATCGCCACTGTATTGTTGTCTCTCTCGAGCCATCCCATCAACAATGGTATCCTGAGCACTATTGTACATCGTGTTTACCGAAGAGTCCCATAAACGCTGTAAAATTTTATCGTTTGTCCTAATTTCCGGATTATATTTCCATGGATACATTCTTCTTCTGATGGAAATATTTTTAAGTACTACAGGCCGATTATAATTTCGAATATGAAATTGTATCCATCGATAACTTTCAAAGTCAAAGGTTTCAAAATTATTTTCACCTTCCTTGCAGATAAAACGAGTCCACGAATTGAAATGAGAATTTAAAAATACTGGTCCACCTGGTTTATGCGCTTCGTGAACAAGTATTTCTACAATTGTACCTTCGGGTGCATCAATTGTAAAATTTGGCCATCCCACCATTTGTTCTCTGCACTCAAATGTTACTGCAGCCGCTCTATTTTTCCTTACTTCTATCTTCCATTCTCCATCTTTAATCTCTTTGGCTGGTTTCCCCCAATCAAAATCAAAAGCATTTGGTGTGATTGATTCAAAGTATTCTTCGGCAGGTCGTTTCCAATCAATCCAGGCACCTTCACACAAAGTGAAACCATCAATTATCGTTTCTTTCATTAAAGGAACGGAACGTTCGCGTATTGAGCAATTTTCTTTTTTCCCGGAAATTTGCCACATATATTCAGGAGTATCATTACATACTGTTGGTTTATCTCCATAGGAACCATATATTTTCGAAGCCAACCAATTATTGTCGGTGACAAATTCCGGCAAATCCCATCCGTAGGGATACAAGCGGGCATCAAATTCTTCCTGAAATGAACGTAAAAACCAACGTTTATAGTTACCTGGTCGCCAACTACGGGCCAGATATGATTGCCAGTTATCATCAGATACAATCTGAATTATAGAGCGATCCGGCATCTCAATATCTAGTTTAAAGATTAAACCTGGCTTTCCAATTGGGGATGTGCCATCTCCAAGATCAAAAAATAAAACTGAACAGGCTATCACATTTTCTCCAGCAATAAGATATTTAGATAAATCTAAAGGATCGGCTTCCATCCAACGTGGATCGCAGGGCGCAGGGCCCCACTGTACTCGTTCACCGTTTATTGTTAATTTATACCGACTATCTGCCAGAATATATCCCAAAGCCTTTTGTGGTTTTTCACTCAGCTTTATAATTTTTCTAAAAAGAACAACCGTGTTGGCAAGGCAACGTTCCATTGGATACCAAAGCCATCTTGCAGGAGACAGATCAATAGGATTTAGTATCGAATGATGATCTGGTGATAAAGGAACCGGAACTGGTAATTTTACTTTGTCACCAACCGATTTTTCACCTTTCAGCCCATTGGGAATCAAAATTGCACTACATGAAAGTGCAGATGTTTTTATAAAATTCCTTCTGGAAAAATAGTCATAATTACTCATACCCTTAACAAGTTAAAATAATGGTGGGTTCTAAAAATTCACTTTTTTACTTGTGATTCGAGAAAAATCGCCGAACCCGTTATACGGTTTTCCTAAATCAAGTCAAATATACTTTATATTTTACATTTATCACATATAAAATTTACTTTTCCCTCTAATT
>JAENWH010000109.1 GCA_016650135.1 Peptostreptococcaceae bacterium | reverse complement strand
TGTAAAAACAAATTATATTATGGGTGCTTTTAAAGATTTATTTACAGGAAAAGAAATTGTACCTGGATGGGGTTTTAAGTTAGCACCACATGAATATATTTGGGCTAAAAAAATTAAATAGAAATATTGTAACATTAAAAATTTTACCCACACAAAGTCACGGAGAACCAGAAAGAATTTCTATTTTTTACTTTGTAAAAACAAAGGCCCTACAAAAAGTAAATTGTAGGATCTTTTTTGTATTGTCTGAGCATGAAAATAGACTAAAATCACTTCTCGTCCATTTGTAAATAAAAGAGAATTAAATTGAAAATAAAAGAATTCCCTTTCTTCAAGTTATTAGCCTCTTATTAAATGAAGAGCAAAACCTTCCACTTCTTCGTTGAAGTAAATAACTTTAGTGCCGATTTTGTCAGACATACGAGATGCTTCATTTGGAGTGAAACCAAACTGAGCAAGGTAGTTGATAGAACGATCGACGTCAAAACATTTGTAAGCAATATGTCCCTTAGAACCAAAGCCTTGTTTGTAACATAATTCAATATCACTATCCATGAATGTTGATGAATCACCAATATTTGTCTTCATATTGAAAATAGCAAATCGAGCTGCTGAAGAAAGAGATTTTTCTTTATTGTCGCTGTAAATTCCGACATGGGCGAATCTGAATCCTTGAAGAAGTAAAACAGCTTCTTTACAAATTTGTGTGATTTCATCCCATTTTTCACCATTTATGAGATTAGATTTAACCATCCAAGTGCCACCGACACAAACAACATTAGAAGTGCTGACATAGTCTTGAAGATTGTTAAGGTTCACACCACCAGTAGGCATAAACTTAAGATTAGGGAAAGGACCGCCTAAATTCTTTAACATATTAATGCCACCGCTCGCTTCTGCGGGGAAGAACTTCATTACATTCAGGCCAGCTTTAATTCCTTTTTGAACGTCTGAAGAAGTACATACACCAGGGCATACTGGAATTTTATGGCTGATACACCAATTTACCACTTCTTCATCATAGCCAGGGGCAACAATGAATTTTGCACCAGCGGCTACTGCTTTTTCACAGTTTTCAACAGTGAGTACCGTACCAGCACCAACCAACATATCTGGATATGCTATATGAATTTTCTTAATTGCTTCTTCAGCTGCGTCGGTTCTAAAAGTAACTTCAGCAGTAGGAATACCACCTTTGATTAAAGCGTCAGCAAGAGCCTCAGCTTTGTTTGCATCATCGATTGCTACAACCGGTACAATCCCGATGTTATGTAGCTCTTTAAAAGCATTTTCAAACATTTATTATCTCCTTAAAAAATATAGAACAAGTTCTCATTTTTTTATAATATAGTAAAATAATACAACTTACAATGTGTTTGTGAAATTGTTTTTGAATAGTAAAAATGAGAATGATAAGATGTTGAAAAGTTATGTGATCATCATCTATTTGATTGAATGGATATCAGTTATTTTCGTCCAGAGATATGGCTTAAAAATCTTGAATGGATAAGAGGTGCACTTTTTTTTTCAAGCTGTAAAGAATATCTTCATTATGCATTTCCTGTCGATGAAGGCTCTGATACGATTAGATATCAGATTTCTCTGATGCTTGTAATGAGAGATAAATATGGCTTGAGTAGGGAACAAAACAGTTTTGCTTGTGTTTTTTGCTGAAGCTATTCCTCAAATGCTACCTTTTACACAGAGGAGAGAAAGAGGCGAATTGTGATCATTATCAAGATTCTTTGATGATAAGAGGGGGAAATACCTGCAGAGGTAATTTTATCTGCAGGAAACTGCAGTAATTTTTGGGGGAGCGGTGTGGATTACCACCCATGTCTCACTCTTTTGGAGACCTCTACTGTAAAAGGGTTTTTTTAACCATTTGGTTGGTGCTGCAAGATGACTATCTTGAGAGAGAAATTTAAAGAAATGGAGTAATATCTTTTTATGTAACAAAAGAGAAAGAACTCCAAAATTCGGAGAGGGATGAGTTAAATCTCTTTTATTCCCGGTTTGTATGTATCTAATAAAATCTCTAGATTTTGACTTAAATGTTTTTTCATGATCCTTTCAGCTTTGTCAGGGTTCCTTTCTCTGATGGCATCTACAATTCCTTGGTGTGTAATGGGAGCTGTTTGTCTTGCATATTCAGAATTAGTGATTGCATAATAAGAATTGATACCACTTGTTATGATTGGAATCAATTTCCCTATCACTTGGTTTCCTGAACAAGTAGCGATTTTAGTGTGAAATATTTGATCAGCTTTTGCATGACTGTCATCATGAAGTTCCAATAACTCTTTAACCTTATTGCATAAAGCTTGTAATTCATCGACATCTTTTGCTGTTGCATTGAGGGCTGCGGCACGAGCAAGATTAGGTTCGATCATTGATCTTATTTCACATAAATCAACAGCTAACTTCTTTTTATCCTTTACAAATCTAAAACCGAGAGGATCATCAACGAGTCCCATACTGTGGCTCACAAAAGTTCCACTACCCCTAATAATTTTAACAACATTTTTAGATTCTAGTTGTTTAATGGCTTCTCTCACAGTACTTCTTCCTACTTGGAGTTGTTTAGCTAAATCAAATTCATTGGGTAGCTTTGTATTGGGAGCCATTTTGGTAGTTATTATGAGACTTTCAATTTTTTCCGCTACTATATCGGTAAGAGATTTTTGAGAAACTGGAGAGAGCATATCTTTCATGATTTTTTCCTTGAATATACGTTAATGTAACTATTCTTAATACTTAAAAAATATACTATAAAAAATTGTAATAAGCAATAAATTAAAATAAATATGAAAATTATATAGAGTAACGAATTAATGTTCTCAATCTCTTAATAATCATTAAGAGATTGAGAAATTATCTTAAACAGAGAACTTACAATCCTTTCCTTCGAGAATTGATAATACATTTTCAGCAGCCATATAACTCATTTTCGAGCTCGATTCATAGGTGGCCGCTCCTGCATGTGGTGTAAGGATACAGTTATCCAATTCTTTCAGTTTTCCCGTGTAAGGAATACCTTCTCTGGTAACATCTAAACCAGCACCCCAAATATCATTATTTTTCAAAGCTTCATATAAATCATCTTCATTGATAATTCCACCTCGAGCGGTGTTAACAATGATTGCATTCTTTTTCATCAGCTTAAATTGTGCAGTTCCAAACATACTTTCAGTTTCAGGGGTAAGTGGGGTATGAATAGATATATAATCTGATCTTTTGAGCAGGTCGTCAAATGTTGTGTATTCAGCACCATATTTGTCAATGATTTCTTGGTTCTTATAAACATCCATGCACAGGACCTTCATATCAAAACCAGCACATCGCCTTACAACACCACTTCCGATTCTTCCTGTTCCAATAACACCAACAGTCTTCTGCCAAGATTCTTGGCCTATGGGTCTTTGATAGTTATTTTCTTTAATCGTTTTGTCCATATATGAAATGTTTCTTGAAACTGCAAGCATTAAAGTCACAGCTAAATCGGAAACGGAGTTACCATTGGCTCCGGGAGTTATGGTAACTGTGATTCCTTTTTTTTGAGCATAGGCACAATCAACAGCGTCATAACCTACGCCATAACGGGAGATGACTTTGAGCTTTGGAAATTTTTCGAGCATTTCTTTATCATACGTTTCCAAACCTGCAATGATAGCATCTGCTTGGTCTACATATTTGAGGAGATTTTCTCTCATATTGAGTGTAGGTATTTTTATAACGGTACACCCCTTTGATTCAAGTAACTGTGTTGCTTTTGAATCAGCAGAGTCAAAAGATCTCGGTGTCGCTAAAACAGTAAAATTCTTCATATTAGTTTTTCTCCTTAGTAATATCATACCAATATAAATATCGGTTATACTTTTTCATATACATATCATGCATTTTCATGTTTGGTAATACTTTGCTATTGTGTGTATTCTCAGGAATCTGAGTTTTTAGCACCATTGCGGCTAGTTTAGCTCCACCAAAGAGAGAACATTGTTTTACCCTATCTTCTTCGATTTCTAAACCAAAGATATCTGCACACATTTGTTTCCATGTCTTTGATTGTAAAATACCACCAGAAACTTTAATACAATTTATTTTTTCAACGGTGCTAAGCGTGTCAAAACATTGGTAGAGATTAAAAAGGACGCCTTCGAGTACTGCCTGATAATAGTCTTGAGTTGTAGCTTCTGGTTTGCAATCGAAGAATGAAGCTTTTTTACCATCATCCCAACCGGGACATCTTTCTCCAAAGAGGAATGGCAAGAAAATAGGGGTGTTTATATTATCTTCTTTCATCGTATCTTCAATGGTTCTGTATGAAAGTTCTGCAGAAAAGAGGAGGTCTTTGTAATAATCGACACAATTACAACAACCTGAAGTTGCTGCACCACTGAGCCAAGATTTTGTAGCTCCATAGTAACACCAATTTCCTTTTTCAAAGTTAAGTATCGGTTTATCAGTGGAAAGTCTCATTGCACCACTTGTTCCAATGGAAAGAGTCATTATCCCTTTTTCATTTGCAGATGATCCTATCTGATTCAAGGCACCATCAGGGTGACAAGGAACTACGGGAATACCACTTGGTAAACCGAGTAATTTCGCGCCCTCTTTAGATAAAGGAGAGGTCGATTCATAATCAACCAATTTTCCTAGTTGAGTTTTACTATCGATTCCTAAATTTCCCAGAAGACCTTGATGGTACACTTTATTATGAATATCGAATAATCCAGTACCGGATGCCATGCTTTTAGAAACTTTCCAGTCTCCTGTCAATTGAAAAAAATTAAAAGTTCCTTGACCACATATCTTATAATCCTGTTTGATTTGTCCTTTCATCTTAAGAGGCAACAATTTAAAATAAGGATAAAGAGAATGAACCCTACACCCTGTTTTGCTATAAAATTCTTGAGTAAAAGAAGGGTTTTCATTTCTTATTTTTGTACACAGTTCATATGAACTGGTATCATACCAATGATAAACTCTCGTTACCGGTTTAAAATGTTTGTCACACAACATAACACTATGCCAAACACCGCCTAAAGCTATGATATCAACTTTTTCAACAGTTGCAGCTAATTGTTTTCCTAGCTTTGCTGTTGTTTTCCATACTTCCTCTGCATTTTCTTGTGTTCCTTTGGCATATGGTTCAACTTTAATGTCCATATCCCCAGTGACAGTATCAATGCGAAGCGCTTTAGCACCTGATGTACTCGATTCTAATACTAAAATAATCATTAAAAATTCCTTTAATTTTTAGTCTTTTTGTTTGTGTTTCAGAAAAACTTTAGCGGGACATGAATCCACCATCGACAGGCATGATCATTCCACTGAGATAATCAGAAGCTTGAGAAGCTAAAAACAAAGCAGGTCCGACACAATCCTCTCCTGTTCCCCAACGACCCGCTGGAATACGAGCAAGAATGGCATCATTTCGAACTGGATTATTTATTAAAGCTGTATTCATTTCTGTAGCCATGTATCCAGGAGCGATGGCATTGACATTAATCCCTTTTGAAGCCCATTCATTAGAGAATGCCTTAGTGATTTGAGCTACGCCACCTTTACTTGCTGCATATGCGGAAACCGTATAACCACCGAAGAAACTGAGCATAGAAGCAAAATTAATGATTTTACCGTATTTATTTGGAATCATTATCCGTGCAGCTCTTTGACAATAATCAAAAGTGGCATTTAAATTGATTTCTATAACCTTGTCGAAATCATCGAGTGGAAATTCTTCAGCTTGATGACGGATTTGAATACCTGCAACGTTTACTAAGACATCTAAACCGCCAAGTTTTGCTACAGCTTCATCAAAAGCAAGACCTCGAGCTTTTCTATCACTTAAATCTGCAAATACGGCATAGGCAATTTGACCCTTATCACAATATTCTTTGACTTGGGAAGTGAGAGAAGGGGTTCTAGCAATAATAGCCACTTCCATTCCTGCATGCAGGTATCCTTCTACAATAGATTTGCCGAGTCCTCTATTTCCTCCAGTAATAATTACCTTTTTGCCTTTTAAATTAAATAATTCCATAGGACTCTCCTCATTTGATTGTTTTGTTTTGTAATCAAATATACATTTTTTCATTTCATGACTTGATCTTTTTGGAATAAATAAAAAACAAGAGTAAGGTTTCTCTTACATAAGTCGAAATTATATATTTTCAAAAAGACATCAGACAATATGATGATATTATGCCATTAAATGATTAGTTTGTCAATTTTTTTTCCCTATATTATTATGAATGAGATGATAATTTTAGTACAGACCAAAACTGTCCGTTAAGAATAAGTCTTAATAATTTTATTTTTGCAAAATGAATTGAAATCCCTAGTTCGACACTTCCATAACCTAACAAATATTTATTTTTTGACTAAAATTATTAAAAAATCGCCTATTTAAGCCTTTAAAAGGGCTGTTTTTTTTGCAAATAAACTTTTTTTACACTTTATTTTTCACATTTTTATGTACGGCGTTACAACGCGTTGACATCACTATTATATTGTTGTACACTGT
>JAENWH010000321.1 GCA_016650135.1 Peptostreptococcaceae bacterium | reverse complement strand
TTACGATAATTTAATTGAAGAACTTGGCGGACCGCCAATTCCAGGAGTGGGTTTTGGGCTTGGAATAGAAAGACTGCTCCTTACTTTAGAAGCGAATGATATTGAAATTGAAGAGCCTCCATCAGTTGATATATTTATTGCAATTATGGGAGATCGTGCAAAGAAATATGGCCTTTCTCTATTAAGACAACTCCGATTAAAGGGTGTTAGAGCAGAAATGGATCTTATGGCAAGAAATTTTAAAGGTCAGTTTAAATATGCAGATAGAATTCACGCCAAGCAAACGATAGTAATTGGAGATAATGAGCTTGATGAGGGGATGATTACCATAAAAAATATGGGCACCTCAGAGCAAAGATTAATACCGATTAATAGTATAATAGACGAATTAACAAAATAACAGGAATTGGAGAAATATATGAGTAATGTGTTTAAAAGAACCCATATGTGTGGCGTTTTAAGAGTTGAAAACATAGATAATGCAGTCGTTCTCAACGGTTGGATTCAAAAGAGAAGAAATCTTGGAGGGCTTATTTTCTGTGATGTGAGAGATAAAACAGGAATCATACAGGTTGTCTTTGATGACAAAATTCCGGCAGAACTCTTTGAAAAAGCGGATAGTTTAAGAGGGGAGTATGTTGTTGGAATTAAAGGAATCGTTAAGGAACGACATTCAAAAAATCTTGAAATCCCAACAGGAGAAATTGAAGTTTTTGCAAATGATCTGATTATATATTCAGAGGCAGAAACGCCGCCAATATATATTAAAGATGATGATAATGTGGATGAAAACCTTAGACTTAAATACAGATATCTGGATTTAAGAAAAAATAAGATGCAGAACAATTTAACCTTCAGACATAATATTGCTAAAGCAACCAGAAAATATTTTGATTCACAGGGCTTTACCGAGGTCGAAACGCCTATGCTTATAAATCCGACGCCTGAAGGCGCCAGAGATTATCTTGTACCAAGCAGAGTTCACTCCGGCGAGTTTTATGCACTGCCACAGTCACCGCAGATGTTTAAGCAGCTGCTGATGGTTGGCGGTACTGACAGATACATGCAAATTGTTAAATGCTTCAGAGATGAAGATTTAAGAGCTGACAGACAACCTGAATTCACCCAGATTGACCTGGAAATGTCATTCGTAGATGTAGACGACGTTCTTGAGGTGCAGGAAGGATTTCTGAAAAAATTATTTAAAGACGTTATGAAAGTTGATATAAAGATTCCATTACCAAGAATACCGTTTGATGAAGCAATGGAGCGTTACGGCAGTGATAAGCCAGATACTCGCTTCGGCTTTGAACTGAAAAAATTAAATGATAAAGTTTCTAAATCGACGTTCCCGTTGTTTTCAGGTGCACTCGCTGCAGGAGGAGATGTCAGGGGTATAAGCATTGAAGGTGGTGCTGAACGATTCAGCAGAAAAGATATTGATAAATTCCAGGAGTCCATTAAATCGTTTGGAGCAAAGGGCCTTGTCTGGATTAAGGTTGGGGTTGACGAAATAACTTCTTCTGTAAACAAGTTTTTCGATCAAGACCAGTTAAAAGACCTTATTTCAGTGTTTTCAGTTAGGCCCGGCGATCTTATCCTAATCGCAGCAGGTAAGGCAAAAGTAGTATTTGATAGTTTGGGATTTTTAAGGAGAGACATCGCCGGTAAAATGGGGCTTCTTGATGATTCGGAATACAATTTGCTATGGGTTGTTGATTTCCCTTTGTATGAATATGATGAAGAAACAAACAAGTACTTTGCAATGCATCATCCATTCACTTCACCAAGAATTGAAGATATCCCTATGCTTGATACAGACCCTGGTAAAGTAAAGGCGAAAGCATATGATATCATATTAAATGGGGTAGAACTTGGCGGAGGAAGTATCAGAATTCATGATAAGAATCTGCAAAAGAAAATGTTCAATGTTCTCGGCCTGTCTGATGAGGAATGTCAACGGAAGTTTGGATTCCTTCTAGAAGCATTTAGATATGGAACCCCGCCTCATGGAGGTATTGCATATGGACTTGACAGACTGGTAATGCTTCTTTCAGGAGAACACAGCATAAGAGAGGTTATGGCTTTTCCTAAAAACCAGTCAGCGCAATGTATGGTAAGTGAAGCACCGTCTGTAGCCTCTAATGAACAATTAGAAGAGCTGGGAATTAAATTGAGGTAATTATGAAAATCGGAATACTTGGCGGAACTTTTGATCCCGTTCATTTTGGCCATTTGTCCATTGCAAAACAGGCTTTAGAAGAGTTGGCGCTTGATAAATTAATTGTTGTTCCAGCAAAGCTTCAGCCATTTAAACTGAATGTACCAGTAACGATTGGAAAACATCGCACAGAAATGTTAAAACTTGCTTTTGAAGGCTTTGAAAAAGTGACTGTTTCTGATTATGAACTTAATCAAAATAAAGTGTCTTATACAATAAACACTTTAAATGCGTTTAAAAAAGAATATCCTGAAAGTGAACTTTGGTTCCTGATGGGGGCTGATTCTTTTCTTAAAATAGAAATCTGGAAAAATGCAAAAGACCTGTTGTCCCAATTCAATCTGATTGTAGGTGTAAGACCCGGGTATAAAGAAAAAGAATTAGAAAATCAAATCAAACATTTAGAAAAAACGTATGGGACTAAAATTTATATGCTGAAAAATGAAAAACTGGATATTTCCTCTACTGATATCAGAAAAGGAATCAGCCAAGGCAAGTCAATAAATGAATTTGTTTCTTTAGCTGTAGAAAGGTACATAACTGAATATGCGCTCTATAAATAGTTATATAGAAAGAAATTTCACTGAAAAAAGGAAACTGCATACGTTTGCAGTTTGTAATCTGGCAATTAAACTTGCTGAATATTATGGAACAGAAAAGGAGAAGGTTAAGACGGCCGCTCTCTTTCATGATATGTTCAGAGGTGTCCCGGAACAGTCATTAAACTGTTATGTGACTCATCTTGGCTTGGATTCAAAATACCTGAACAATCCAAACCTTGCACATGGTAAAATTGCTGCAATCATTATGGAAAGAGATTATGGTATAACAGACAGAGATGTTATTAATGCCGTAAGTTATCATACTACCGGAAGAGAAGCAATG
>JAENWH010000185.1 GCA_016650135.1 Peptostreptococcaceae bacterium | reverse complement strand
TTTCTGGAGACAATGGTTTCTCCCGATGTGGATTTTGTGAAAATCCTTCCTGGTACCTCGAATCATCAAATCACGCTCTGGATGACCTATATTAGTGGTTTTTATAAAAAATGTGGAAGTTCTTCCCGGTACCGATAATACTTGAAAACGCCTTAGCCGACAAATCCTCGATAACTTCTGCCTAATGAATTGCCACTAGTAGCTCATCTTCGATGCTCTTGATTTCCTTGAACATTGCTTCGAGCATGGACTGTGACACACAATCTAAGATTTTCCTTGTTTGGTCCGGGACCATAAGACCAGTGAAGAAATTATTGTTTTGTATGAGAAATCCAACAAAGGTCCTAATTGCAGATACAAGACTCAAAGCAGACGTGGAAACACCGTTCATTCCTGACACCTGATGGTACAGAATCCCCTGGATATCATAACTGGAGATTTTCTTGAACAATGTATTGTCGGAATCTGCTTTCAACGTCTTCACAAAACGCACAGCTCTCCTGTAATTTCCACAAGATACGTTGTCCTTATCCTCTACCAACTTCTTATTCCAGAATGGAAAATTAACTGAATGAATATTGCTTTCTGTATCAAATATCTCGATTCCCCTATATGTCTCATCAGACCTGTTGTCATAGAGGGCAGAGTTGTACCAGGCTGAAGGGACAATATCAATTTTGCGTAGCAAACTTCCACCCTTTACCTCAAGGCTCTTTGCATGCACAAGAACTGAGGCAGCAGGAAAAGCTTTCTTAAGTACCTGGGCAGATTCGGTTTTTATACTTTTTACATCCTCAAATGGATTTCCATCATAATTGCCAAACGAAGGATTGGGCACTTCGTAATAAAAAAATCTCTTGGTGATCGCCAGAAGGTCTATGTCACTGGCCGCTTCAATATGGGTATTGCAAATAACTGAACCTTGAAATCGATATGTGAGATTATTTACAGATTGTGGCAAATTATTTTTTAGTTGGTTTTTCACCCTCTCTCCCTGTTCATAGCTAATTTCGGTAGAACGGGAGTTGACTGGGGCCATTGACCCATTGACATATTTTTCTATGTTTGTGTTACCAAAGCTTCTCAATTCACTCTGAACGCTAACCCTCGACTCAGAAAAAGTATATGGGCCCATTTCAAGAGCGTTGTCCATCCTTCTGGTTATTAGATTGGATAGGCGAGTGGTCAAATCAGTCATTTTTCTCTCCTTAATTGCATTGTTCCAGAAGAACCTCGATGATTATCCGTATAGTAGGTACCTGTAGCCTTCTGATTTTTTTCATCAAAAATCAACCTGCAAAATCCTTTATGGATATGCAAATCAGAGTTACTGCTGTTGGGCTGGTTCTCATACATATAAGACAGAATCGCTTGGTTGCCTTCCATCTGGATGAAAGCCATTTGACTAACAGATCTTGATGAACTTGGTGTCGTGAGCGTAATCAGAATGGAATCAAATTTCTGGTCAATATGCACATCCCCATTCCATGGAAACTCTTTTTCCCCATTGGCAGTTTCCATGTATTTTTGTGACAACCCTTCGCAAAGCCAGTGTCCCGTGAAGTTTGGGATTTTCAGGAACCTCCTTACGATTCTACATTTCCAAATCCAATTATTAAGGATTAGCCATAATACAGAGAAAAGGAGTATTGCGGAAAAGGAAAAGGTAATCCATGAAGGTAACTTCAATACATCAGAGATCCAAATTGAAATGATGTCGACAAATTTAGAAATCAAAGAAAAAATCCAAAGGGATAAAACTGATAACCAAAACATCCAGTTTTTTCTTTTTAATGTTTCTACTTCATACGAATGCACTAACTCACCTCCAATTTTGCTTGCTCAATGAATTTTCTTGATAAGTTCATCAAAAATATCCTCTCTAAAGATCTCATTTCCCAAACGAGAAATAGCATTTTCATCGGCAACTACATGACTAAAAGCCTCGAATGAGGACCAACCAACCTCTCCTAAATTCACTCGAAGAGAAAAGGTTCCTTGATTATCAAACTCAAATTCAGTGTCATACTCACCAACCTTACCGGTTACCAAGATAAGGTCTTTTACCCAATAGAAATCTGGAACAACTATTTCTATCTTGTTTTCACAATAAGAAAGTTTGTTCTGACATTCGAACCCTTGGTTCAGTAAGAAAGTAATCACTTGATTGCGCTCACTATCAAGCATTACCCAGTCAGACCAAGAGGAAGGTCTTGAAATGTATATATGATCATTCAACAAACTTAATCGGATTGCGCCTTTCTCCTGCATCCAATTCTGTAATCCTTCCTCCATATAGAGTAATTGATGTACTTTTTGGACTTTTCTTTTATACTCAGGATTAGAATCCGTCTCAAAACTTATTGATGAAAGCTCTTTCAACTCTTTTTCTAATTCGATAAAGAGCTCTTCTTCACTGCCCAAATCAAACCACCTCAGGAAAAGCATCCTTACATTCTGATTTCCGGCAAGCATTTTCTTGAGGTAGTGTTCCTTTTCGTCAGTATCTACAAAGAAATTTTTATTGTTTGCAACTCCATTGAATAAATCATCAACAGTAGAAATCTGGCTAATAATAGCCCGAAGAAATATATGTCCATCTTTCCTGTAATTAGCATTGACCCCTTCGCCATCAAACACCTTGGAAGCCATCATGAATCGATGGTTGAAGTTATCCTGGGTCATGCCATCGGAAAGTAAAAAAGAAATGCACCCTTTAAAAAATTGATGAGATTCAGCATTGATAAAGGCTCTTTCCCACGAGGGCTCAGCAAAAATAAACTTAGCTTTTGCAATCTCTTCCACCATAGCTAGCTTAGATGAAGATAACTGAATATCACCATTTGCCAAGTAGTCATATATACAATTGGCATGGCTTACCAACGAAGAAACCACATCCATTGCAGCAATCATAGAATTGATATCATTGATATCAGTGTTGGCTACGATGTTCCACACAACCCTCATCCATTCCCTAAAAGCTTTTCCATCATATACAAATCGTTTCAAAAATGCAGTTACTGCAAGCCAAATCACTCGATTCGACTGGGTAATGGAAGGTCCAAAAAATCCCATTCTTTCGTGCCAGGAAGGGATAATCGCTTCTTCAATGTCCTCCCAATGCAAAGTTAGGGAATCAAGTATTATCTCTATGTCAGTGATAGCCGTTTCTTTTTCAAGAAGTTTTTCTATTATCTTTAGATTTTGATACTTTTCTTCATCATATAAAATCTGGGCATCAGTATCGATCCCTTTTTTTACCTGATTCATCCCTGCCAAAATATATTCATCGAAAAAATGGCGGTAAAAGAATCTAAAGAAAAAAGGATCAATCAACAGCTTACCTGAGTTTCTTATAGACACGATTCCTTTCGAGGTTGCTTCTTTTTTATACTGTCTTTTAGCTATTTTCCAGAAAAAATCTGTCCATCTCCCATCTAGCTTCAGTGAGAAACTTTGAAAATATGTCATTTCCCGACCGTCTAATTTCATCCTTTTATGAAAAGAACAATAGTGAGGATTGTTTTCTTTCTTTATCCATTTAGTCAGGTCTGCCTTGAAATTCTCAAACCCTGTCAACAATTTCCCCCGGGCATTCATTTTTACATACAACTCATCAGATAAATTAAATTCTTCAAGGGGAAACAGATAAAATTTCAAATTTTCAAGATTTCTGAACAGTGGCATCTTCTCTACCATGACTTTATTGTATTGTTCGTCAATTGCATTAAGCATTGTCAACATCGATTTTATGGTAGGGTCCTTTGAATAGGCCCTAAAATACCAAGGTTGGTTAGTGATTTCTTTTTGGGGAAGATGTTCAAAAGAGAGCTGCTTGTTTTCTGTTACCAACTTTTCACAAAATCTCCTGGATGAAGCTCTTGTTGCGTAGGTAAATTTCCCTAAATTATCCATGAGTGACTGAAGTTCCCAACCATTCAGCTCTCTATTTCCTATATACCAGTATAACAAGAACAAAGTGGTAAGACGCTGTTGACCATCCAATGGGATAAATGACGGTAGTGCATTATTTTTCTTATTGAAGACAGAACCATAGATAAAATCCAGATTCAAGGTACTTTCTTCTTTCAGTGCGGAAAAAATCGCATTCAAAAATCGATCCCTAACCTCTTTCTGATCTTCCCTACCTTGGGCATAATCACGTTGAATCATGGGAATCTCAATTTCTTTTATAAAACCCTTTCTATCTTCTTTTTCGTTTAAAATGATTTCATGCGCTAAAATATCAGAGAAACTATATTTATTCATTCACTGTTCCATCCTTGAAAGTTAAAAAAACATCCAAAGTCTTACCCATATAATTTTGGTGGTCTTTCATATCGTTTTCTGTCCATCGGTTAGGAGAAATTCCTTTTGCATCGAAATATTTCAGGAACACATTTTTCGTACAGACAGGAATAAATTCTCCATTTGCATCCCGCTCAATGATAATTCTACGTTTTTTGATAAAGAGGGAATTCCCATAACTTCGGTTGGTTTCTACATCCAAGAGCGCTAAATTACCTATATTGTCTTTCATTTCGCTCTCATGGGAGTCTTCCCCAACTAGCTCGGTTATCTTTCTATATAATGCTGGGAACGGTATTGCAGAATTGGAATGCTCTAGAAATAGTCGAATTTGATCCAGCAAACTATCAAACTTCTGGAGTTGGGTAGTTTGCTTATTGTCTTCACCAAACGTAGGAAAATCATAATTACCAGC
>JAENWH010000455.1 GCA_016650135.1 Peptostreptococcaceae bacterium | reverse complement strand
TTCTGAGCTTAACTGGGCCGTTTTTGGATCGTCAAATATAGCGCAGCATTTCTTGTATTTCTTGCCGCTACCGCATGGGCATGGGTCATTACGTCCAACTTTTGCCCTTTGTAATGTTGGAAACTTAACAATGTTTTTATCGCGTTCGCTAAAAATCTCATGAAGCTCCGTTGGCGTATATCCGTTGTTTTCCCAGATGCGCGTATTGTTTTTTGCAAGCATAATAAGATTGATAAACTCCTGAAACTGTTTTTCTCCGCTAAATATAAGATTATACCTGTCCAGAATGGTTCCCAATTCTTTTATGCCATCGCCGTAAGTAATATAATTTTTTATCTCCTCATAGCCTTTAAAAGTATCTTTGCCATAGCCGAAGACGTTCCACATAAAACGGCGTACTTTCCACCAGTGGTCGTTATCTAAGTAATCCTCAACAATATATTTAAGGAATTCGTGTTTCTCAGGTATATAACGGGGCTTGTCCACTTGGTATTTCAATAAATAATCGGCTTGGTCAAAGTTTTCGAAAAACGAATAATGCACGATGTATTCTTTGTAGAAACCGTACCAACCGTCTTTTAACACAAGCGGCAGGAGAAGAATATAAATCTCCTCGTTATCCGTTCGGTCAACGTTTTGTTTGTTGAAAATATCAACAATATCATCACGGCTGATAATGCCATATAAGTTCACCGCCGCCCTTGCATAAGAATCAAGCAGCTTGCGGATAATTGCCCTCCCGTTTGGGCAACGGACGACGTCTGCTGCACGATTATATTGTTCAAAAATTTTCTTTGCTTTTCCCTTGGTCATATTAACCTCTCAATCCTCATATATGTCACTGCCCTCATAACCGCATACTCCGCAACGAGGCGAATTGCACACCGGCAGCAGCATCTCTGTCCCACATTCATGACTATCCTCACAATCCTCACACAAAAATCCTGTTTCGTCATAGATACATTCTGGGCAGACCGATCTGGCCGCCTTCTTGCCACACTTTGAACAGAGGTATTCAATCGGATTATTTCTGGCCAGAAGGGTGATCTTATCCTTCTTCCATGGCCCAACTCTATAATCAGAGACGGTAATTATCAAATCTGTTGTTGATCCGAAATCATATTCATAACCGATATTCATTCCCTTTTCAAGCGCACTTTTCAACTGGTACTTCATACTTTTCGAAGGTGTGTCCCACAGTCCCGAAGTATCCACAAAGCGTTCATATGACTCCCCTTCTATATTAAACGCGCTCAGATGCCCGCAGCACTCCAGCCATATATCCCTCAAAAACTGATCCACATCCTGCAGCATCGCCTTTTCCTTGCACTCTATAATCAGCCAATAATCTCTGTCGTATTTTCCAGTTATGGAAAGGGTAAAATAACCGCACAGTTTTACGCCTGCGGCTTTTCCCATCTCCTTCATTCGTTCCTTACATGTAGCAGTATGCCGTATCATGCCTGACTTGGTATATTCTGCCTGACAATAGCGGCAGCATCCTTTACTTTGTTTCCCCATCTTAATTCCTTTACCTTTACCTCTACATTTAATATTTAGCGTTTATCTTTTTTCTTCCCAGTACTCCAGCCTTTTTACCAGTTGAATCAAGTACCCATTATTCAACGCATCTATGAATTTGTCTTCAAAAGTTATACTTTCAACTAAGTACAGCAGAAGGGAAACAATTATCTTAAAATCCTGCGTTTCAACATCAACATCAAAAATCTTTTCAAGTTTAATTTGATTATCATGTAAAATATCAAGCCATTCGTAATCATATTGAAACTCATCTGCAATAATCCTGCATAAATCATCACACTCATAAGATACAATAAGATTATTACCTTCATCATCATCTCCATATACATAGCATTTTTCGGAATACGGAATCCCGTAATACATATACAGGTAACCGTGATCTTCCAGACTCGGAATGTGTTTTATTATTTCACTATATTTACTTTTCATGGCAACCTACCTCTTCGTCATAATCCTTTAATCAAAAGCTTTGTTTGATTAAATCCCTTAAAGCCATTCTATTCATAAAAGCTA
>JAENWH010000332.1 GCA_016650135.1 Peptostreptococcaceae bacterium | reverse complement strand
GTCATGGCATCTCTGTTTACCATAAAAGGCGGTAATATTTCTGTAAACCCATGCTCTTCTGTGTGCAAATTCAGCATAAAGTTAATCAGTGAACGCTCAAGTCTTGCTCCGAGACCTTTATATACAGTAAATCTGGCACCGGCAATTTTGGCTGCTCTTTCAAAATCAAGAATGTCCAAATCCTGTCCCACATCCCAATGCGCTTTATGTTCAAAATCAAAAGTTCTTGGTTCTCCCCATTTTCTGATTTCCAAATTATCGCTATCATCCTTACCGACAGGAACTGTTGCCTGTGGCATATTCGGTATATATAGAAGAGTATTTTTGATTTCTTCCTCCACGGCCCCCACTTCACTGTCCAGTTTCTTTATTTCATCAGAAAGCTGTTTCATCTCGCTCATTAAGGCCGCAGTATCTTTCCCTTGTTTTTTCAGAACAGGAATTTCCTTGGAATCCACATTTTGTCTATTCTTCATTTGTTCAACAGTTGCCAGTAGGCCTCTACGCTTTTCATCTAACTGACGAATGTTTTCTATTCCAAATGAACCTTGCCCTCTTGATTTTACTGCTTTTTTAACCTCTTCATATTCTTCTCTGATTTTTTTTATATCTAACATCATCAGCTCCTATAGCAAATTCTTTTTATAATTATGATATAATTTCGACAAAATTAATGATTTCTCCTGCATTTCAATTTGAAGATTTGAAGCAAGGTCATAATCCTTATCGTCTAGTGAAGTAATAATCCTTGAAAGTAAACATTTTTCACCAATTGTATTCTGGCCAAGGTAAACTCTTAGATTGTGTATTTCGCCCCAGTTCATCATATCGTAATCTGTACATTCATCTTCGTCATGTGCTCTCTTACACTCTCTTACCAAATCCATTGTTTCCGGGATGATTCTATTGTGCAATTCGGTAGTCCATTGCCCCATAGTAGCTTCTTTGTAAGATTCCAGTGTCAGTTTATTCATCGCTCCATTTTCCAGAAAGATATTCAACTTCTCTGGGTATTTATCAAAAGCAGTAATATTTTCCCACACGCTGTTTGGCGGGTGACCAAAAAGTTTGTCCCTTTCTTCTGGTGTAAACTCATTAAAAACGTGTTTTTCACTTCTGTACTCTCTGTTTTTTTCAAGATAGAAATCTTCCTGCCCATAAACTTTCGATAATGATGTCAGTAATTCCTCTGTTGTTTTTTTTGCTTCCAATGCCGCTTTTATTCCATCCATCATTGCCATATAACAGGTTGCTATAGTTAAATAAGTATTGCTCTTTGGATTAGGCGACCTCATTTCAAACCTGGTGGCAAGCGGATTTTTCGCATCTCTTACTAGTCCTACAAGTACTGTTCTGTTTCTTGAAGGTAACTTGACACTATGTCCGATTGAGGTAACAATACAAATAGGTGCCTCATATCCTGGCTTTAGTCTATTTATTGAATCATTACTATTACTAATGAAAGGATTTACAACTTCATAATTTTTAAGAATTCCCATCAATGCTCCAAACCCTATTGGGCTCATAAACTCTTTTCCCATGTCTTTTGCTGCAAAAAGATTAATTATTTTTCCGCTTTTTAATTTTGCAGCAATTCCCATATGGGTATGCTCTCCATTACCGGCTACACCTTCAATAGGCTTTGCCATGAAGCTTACATCAAGCCCGTGAAGCCTAAATATATCCTTTACTATATTTCTTGCATGTTTTTCATTATCCGCAGACTGCATAGCATTTGAATACTTCCAGTCTATTTCAAGCTGCTCCATTACATGGTCGTATTGACCTGAATTCCCAAGTTTCGCTTTTATTCCACCAACTTCTTTATGCCCCATTTCAACTTCAAAACCATATTGATCCAATAGAATAAGGGATTTTTCAAGAGCCGTTCTTACTGGACCTACCGTTCTTTTCCAGTATTGCTCTTTTAACACTTGTGCAGTTGAAAGTTGTTCTCTATCAGCTTTATCATCTGGTGTTTTAACCCAAAACTCTAATTCCGTTGCGCTGGTTAGAATAATTTCTTCTATATCTTCTGCATTATCTAACTCCAGGTATTTTAGAACATAAGGGTTTTCCTTTATTAACTCTTTCAATTCGGATTTTACATTCTTGACAGCCTCTTTTAGAATAACCCTGGAACCCACTTCCCTGGCATCATTATGCACCAGGGAAGAAGGAATTCTAAGTGTTCCAACTGGCAACCCAGTGGTAATCTCTTTATTGGCAAAATTATAGTCTACATACCAGTTTACATCTGTATCCGGTATAATATCCACTTTTGCATTATTTAACTCAGCAATTACAGGTAGTACTACACTAGAGCCATCTGTTTGGACACCTTGTTCCAAAAACTTTTCAATATTATCCAGAAAAAGTTTAACAGGTATTTTTTCATCGGTATCCAGCCCCCCAATATCAATCCCTACCAGTGAGACAAATTTAACCTCTGAATGTTTCATAAGGGTTGCTTTAATCTCTTCTGCTGAATGACCATCAGTAGGTATATTAAATAACATTTTCTTAAAATCTAACTCTAGCATAGTCCTTTTCTCCTTTAAAAATTATTTTTATTCTTGTGGTGGTGGTGCAAGCTGGTTCAAATAGGTTTGAACTTGTTTCATATATTCGCCATAGGCTGCCCAGTCACCATTCTTCTGCGCTACCTGCGCGTTATTAAATGCTTCAGACGCAAGAGCAATTATCTGATCCACATTAAATCCATCTGTACTGCCAGGTTCTTGAACCGTTCCAGCTCCTGTGTTTTGATCTCCTGATCCAAATAATGAATCAAGTGCCTTTGCTAAGGTTTCTTCATATGCAATTCTGTCCCCATATGCGACAATAACTCTTTTCACTTCAGGTATACTTGAATTTGTTGCTTCCAAATAAACCGGTTCTACATATATAAAGGAATCTTCAACAGGAATTACAAACATATCTCCTCTTGTATAAGTGGAT
>JAENWH010000390.1 GCA_016650135.1 Peptostreptococcaceae bacterium | reverse complement strand
GAAGTAACACGCAAGGAGATACAATTGAGGAAAGTTATAAGAATGCATTCGATGCATTAGGCATTGTATTGTCTTATATGGAGGATGAACATATTTTAATCCCAAAAGCATCTTCTCCACAAAATATTAAATTAGAAGGAGCTCAATTTTTAGTTATTATTGAGTTTGATATGATGGGATACAGGAAAAAAACAAGTTCTCAGGCTGTTAAAAAAACATTGAGTATCCCTAGCTGGCTGAATGCAGAGGCTGAAAAGGCAGGAATAAATTTTTCCGCCTTTTCATCTTCAAGGACTTCATACACGAGCCGGTGCTTGATATTTATACGCCGGAAATAGGCCCCTTGCAGATCGCCTTGCAACTTTTCATAGAGGGGTGGGGTTTGGTACGGATTTTCACGAATAAGGTCAATTAAAACCTTTGCCTTGTTCTCCAACTTTGATACTTTGAGCTTGGGTATGTCATTTATTGCTTTCTTGGTGAAGGAGATTGAATACATTACCATTCCACCTCATTTTAATCGGTTTCCAAGAGGAAATCAATGATATTGACTGCTTTGATGCCCTCGTAAGATCTGATGAAACTTCGGTCCATTGATAATATGATTTTTTCATAGTTATCGTTAATCAAACGGAGAGGCCGGAGTTCCCGTTCTCGTGTGGCTTCGCCACTCAGGGTTTCCGTTACTTGGATATACAGCTTTTCATCCGGTTTTTCTGCAATAAAGTCGATCTCTGTTTCTCCTATTTTGCCTATCGAAACACGATAACCTCTGCGAATCAATTCGAGAAAGACCACATTTTCAAGTAGGTGCCCGCGATCCACATTCCGGTAACCTAACAACATATTTCGAAACCCCAAATCGACTATGTAATTCTTGCCCAAGGTTTTTAACAGTTGTTTTCCCTTGATGTCGTATCTGCCCACAGAATAGAATATATAGGCGTTTTTAAGCATGGCAATATACTTGTCAACAGTTTTGCCAGCAACATTGTTCTTGCCTTTTGTTCGATCAATATCCCCTTCTTTTGAAAGGACGTTGCCAATGTTGTTCGGAGAAGTGACGCTTCCGATCGTATCTGCCAGGAACAGAACCAACTTGCTTAAGAGGGGTTGGTCAGTGACATTGTTTCGTTCCAACACATCACGCAAAATGACCGTAGAATAAATGCCCTCTAGAACTTCATTCACTTGTGAGGGATTAAAACCAAGCTGCCTTAAAATCGGCATGCCGCCATACTGCAAGTACTTCTGGAACTTCTCGTCTATGGTTATGCTCGCTTCAAAAGTGTAAAAGGTCAAAAACTCTTGAAAGGATAAGGGCAGCAATCGTATTTCCACATATCTGCCTGAAAGTAGGGTGGAAAACTCCGTGGAGAGCAAATAGGCATTTGAGCCAGTAATGTAAATATCAACATCAAAGTCTAAGCGGAAGGATTCGATTGCTTTTTCCCAATGGGTGACTACCTGCAACTCATCAAAAATAAGATAATTCCTTTCCCCTTTCACTATATGGTTGCTCACATAATCATAAAAAGGCAGATAACTAAGCAAATCACGATGTTGCAAGGATTCCAAATTCATGTGCAGGATGTTCTCCGCCTTTATGCCGTGGCCTAGCAAATAATCCTCATAGAGGTCGAGCAATGTAGATTTACCACAGCGGCGAATGCCTGTGATAATTTTTATAATGTCCTTATCTTTATATTCAATGAGCTTATTTAGATAAGTTGGTCTTTTTATGCGTTCTTCCATATTATCACCTCAATTCTACTTGAGTCTTATTATATAGGTATTAACGCCCTTGTCAATAGTTATTGACCTATAAGTCTTAAAATATCTCAAATAATAGAGTTTTTTCTTTGGAAGTTAGAAAAACGTGAAGCGGGCCAATTTAGAAAATAACAACTAATATAACATGGTGGTGCTTCTTACAAAACTATATGTTTGAAAGATTTAAGAAGACTTCTTGATTGCTGTTGACGAATCAGGCTTGCTAAGATATAATTAAGTAAAATATATCTTAGCACTTTTGAAAGGCGGTGATTTTATGTTTATAGGTCGTGAAAAAGAGCTTAAAAACCTGAACAACCTTTATGAGACAGACAAATTTCAGTTTCCTATAATATACGGAAGAAGACGCGTAGGTAAAACTGCGCTTATTAACGAATTTGTAAAAGACAAGGATACGATTTATTTTACTGGGATTGAAACCAACGCAAAACAAAATCTTGAAAATTTCAGTAGAAGTATTTTTAACTACACAACTGGGTCAAACGTTACTCCGGTCTTTTCGTCATTTCAGGAAGCATTGGAATATGTTTTTGATCTTGCAGAAAAGAAAAAAATCATTCTTGTCATAGATGAATACCCATATGTAGCAAAATCATATAAAGCTATAGCTTCCATGTTGCAGGTTCTAATTGACAAGCAAAAAGATACATCTAAGCTATTTCTTATACTCTGCGGTTCATCTATGTCGTTTATGGAG
>JAENWH010000419.1 GCA_016650135.1 Peptostreptococcaceae bacterium | reverse complement strand
AGCCTTTTAAATGCAGGACTGCTTTAAAATAAATATTCTTGTTTTATATTATCACAAAATAATGAAACAAAATTAATAACACGAATTCTTATTCGAAATAAAAACTTTGTCGAAATATGTCTTTTTAAAACAGTTGTAAAAATATGACAACTGTTTTATTATATAAACAAATGGAAATATATGGAAATGGTGGAATAAAATAACAATGACAAATATTGACTATGATTGCAGAAAATTAACAGAAAAAGTCAGGAAATCTATTAATAGCTTCGGGAAAGATATCAGTGATCCTGAGGTTCTTGATATAATTGAAGACTACGTGCTTCAGGATCCGGTTTTTGAATTTGATAATTATAAATTCAAAATTAAAATAATTGATGACGTTTTTAATTCAATAAGAAAAGATTTGGCAATTTTAGACCCGTATGCCAGGGATCCAGGCATTTCTGAAATTATGGTCAACGGGAAAAATAATATTTTTATTGAGAGGCATGGAACTGTTGAAAAGGTTGATACTAGCTTTCAAACGACAGAGGAACTGGAAGAGGTAATCAGAAGAATCGGAGCAAAAGTTCACAGAGAGATTAATGAAATGAATCCTATATTGGATGCAAGGCTGGAAGACGGCTCAAGAGTGAATGCCGTAAATAAAAATGTCGCGCTTGGCGGTCCGATATTAACCATAAGAAAATTCCCTGAACAAGCAATTGATATGGAAAAACTTATATATTACGGCACGGTTACCTGTGAAGCAGCTGAGTTTTTAAAGAAACTGGTTCAGGCGGGTTACAATATATTTATCAGTGGAGGGACATCATCAGGAAAAACAACCTTTTTAAATGTTTTATCTGATTACATACCAAAAAGTGAAAGAGTAATTGTAATAGAAGATTCTGCTGAACTTCAGATTAAAGGGGTTGAAAATTTAATAAGGATGGAGTGCAGAAACGCAAATATTCAGGGGAAAGGTCAGGTGGATATGAGACAACTTATTAAAACAAGTCTCAGAATGAGACCAAACAGGATTATTGTGGGAGAAGTCAGGGGGGAGGAGGTTTTAGATATGATTCAAGCGATGAATACCGGTCATGATGGCAGTTTATCAACCGGCCACGGCAATTCACCGGAAGGAATGCTGAACAGGCTGGAAACTATGTTCCTGCAGGCAGCTAACTTTCCGATTGAGGCAATCAGAGGTCAAATTGCAGAGGGAATAGATATCATTGTTCATCTTGGAAGAAGGAGGGACAACAAGAGAATTGTAACGGAGATTGTTGAGATATCAGGACTAAAGGATTCTAAAATTGTTATGAATAAGTTGTTCAAATATGATCTGAACGATGGATTAATCAGAACAGGAAATGAGTTGATCAACAAGGAAAAATTAGAAATCAAAGGGTTGAAAATATGAACATTAATTATGACACATATATACCTGATAAAAAAGAAAAACTTAAATATTACAGCATCAGCCTGTCTGCAGTATTTGTTATTTCTTATGTTTTTTATGACAATATGGGGTTTTCTATTTTATTAAGCCCGATATTTGCCTTTATGATGAAAAAACATTATATATATTATTTGAATAACAAACGAAAGGAATTTCTGAAAAACCAATTTGTTGAACTGCTTCAATCCCTTTCTGCTTCAATTTCAGCAGGACGCCAAATGGGGGAAGCACTCGAAGAAGGATTATCTGTAATAAGAAGTTCATACTCATCAAACACCCCTTTAGTTATAGAACTCGAATTTATGGTTAAGAGTATAAAAGAAAGCAGAGAAGAGGAAGAACAGCTTTTGAAAAATTTTGCTAAAAGGGTGAAAGTTACAGATGTATCAAGTTTTGTGGAGGTATACGCAATCTGCAAGGAGACAGGGGGGGATATGGAAAAAGCAATTGTAAAGACCAGTCAAATAATCATGGAAAAAATGAATATAGAAAAAGAGATGAGAGTACTAAGTGCACAAAAGAAATTTGAAGGGAAATTAATCAGCATTATGCCAATCCTGGTAATTATATTTTTAAGAATGACGTCTCCGTCTTATTTAGAACCGTTATATTGTACTTTAGCTGGTAAAATCATAATGAGCTTGTCAGTGATTGGGATGGGGTATGCTTATTATTTAACAGAAAAAATAACAAAGTGCACCTTATGAAGAAGCAAATCACTGATAAATTAGCTGGGGAAAAAGATTATTTTGATAAAATTTATCATAAAATTTATGGCTCGAACAATGATTTTCTGAGAGAAAAGAGCATCAACGAAAACAAAAGCAAATATAAGT
>JAENWH010000315.1 GCA_016650135.1 Peptostreptococcaceae bacterium | reverse complement strand
TCTTCTTTTATCCATCATGAGATTAGCTCTCCTTTCTATATTCTATTATTCTTTGTAAACTTTTGCAGTCATTCAATTCACAAGAGAATTACTGTTCCAGTATATTACTGTATAAATTGTTGGTCTTTAAAACGGAATGTCGTCATCCTCTATTGCCTGGAAACCTTCAGGTATTCCGGACTCAATCTTTGGAGAAGAGTTTTCACTCTTGTCACCCCATTCTAAAAATTCAACTCTGTCGGCCACAACATCAGTCGTATAAACTGTTACGCCTTCTTTGTTCTTGTAGCTTCCTGTCTGTAATCTACCCTGAACCCCGACAAGCTTGCCTTTTGTCAAATATTTTTCACAATTTTCTGCGCTTTTGCCAAATACAGTTATCCTTGGAAAATCAGCCTGCTTTTCTTTTCCTGCTCTTTGCAGTCTGTCAATAGCAATGGTAAAGGTTGCAACCGCCATTTGTGGCTCAGGTATGTACCTTACCTCAGGGTCTCTTGTTAATCTACCAATTAGTACTACACTATTCATAAATACACCCCAATCCTATTTCTCCTCTTTGTTTATAATCATATGTCTGATTACAGCATCAGAAATTCTAAGTCTTCTGTCCAACTCTTTTGGAAGTTGAGGAGTTCCATTAAAATCAACTAACACATAATATCCTTCATTTTTCTTCTGGATAGGATATGCAAGTCTTTTCATTCCCCAGATATCAACTTTATTAACTTCTCCGTCAGTAGCGATAATCCCTTTAACAGTCTCAATCACAGCTTCCTTTTTCTCGTCTTCTAAAGCAGCCTCCAGTATAAATATAACTTCGTAATTTATCATTCTTTTCACCTCCCTATGGTCTAAATGGTGTTGGCCTTATGCCAGCACAGAGAGCATTTTTTAATTCAATGCCTTCTTATTATATAACAAGTGACGTATAATGCAAGTCTTTTTCATATTCTCTTTACATAAAAAAATTAAAGTGTTACAATAATCAGTGTTTTATATACGGGGTTTTTAACCTTAGCTGAATATGTTTATTATCAAGAGATGAAAAGGTTTTTAAACAATGTCACAAATAATATCATTGAAAAGAAAAATTAATATAAACAGTCTTTCTCCAAGAAGGATTATTGTATCCAGTTTCGCGCTGATTATTCTAATTGGATCAATTCTGTTAAACCTTCCCTTTGCTTCAAATGATGGCATGAGTATTGGTCTTATTAATGCTGTCTTTACAGCCACATCAGCCACCTGCGTAACAGGTCTTGTCATCGCTGATACTTTAACCCAATGGACATTATTCGGTCAGATAGTAATCCTTGTTTTAATTCAAGTCGGCGGGCTTGGATTAATCACGCTTGCCACTTTTTTTTCCATACTCCTGGGGCGAAAAATAAGCATGAAGGGTAAAATCATTGCCCAAGAATCAATCAGCAATTACAGCTTTACACAGATTACAGGAATGATGAAAAGAATTGTTCTCATTACCTTTGCAGTTGAACTGCTTGGCACCATTTTCCTATCCTTTCGGTTTATACCGCGATTTGGCATAAGAGGAATCTATATGTCCATATTTCATTCTATTTCCTCTTTCTGTAATGCGGGATTTGACCTTATGGGCGATTACCGAAGTTTAACCGAATTTAATGGTGATCCTGTTGTTATATATACGACTGCCATATTGATCATAATAGGCGGACTTGGCTTCATAGTATGGCAAGACCTGTATGATTATCACAACTTGCATAGGCTTTATCTTCACACTAAAATTGTGCTGATTATGTCTTTTTCATTAATTGTCTTTGGAGCGGTTTTTTTCATTATACAGGAATACGGCAATCCGGAGACCATGGGTTCTTTGACCTTTTTTGAAAAAATCAATGCGGCTGTTTTTCAGTCTGTCACTTGCCGAACAGCTGGTTTTAATACTCTCCCCATTAATGAACTGAGTGAAGTTTCCAAAATGACCAGCATTCTGTTAATGTTTATCGGTGCTGCGCCAGGATCCACAGGCGGAGGCATTAAGGTAACAACTTTCGGAATTATTGTGATAGCCATTGCATCAAATATTAAGGGAAATAATGAAACTATCATATTACGAAGAAAGGTGTCACCGGAAGTTATTAACAAGGCCATTTCAATAGCCAGTTTAAGCATTGTTCTTATCTTTATGATGACAATAATAATAATCGACGTAGAAAAAATCGATTTTGTTAATGTTCTGTATGAAGTGACGTCTGCTTTCGGAACCGTAGGCTTGTCCACTGGAATTACTCCATCCCTGCATAACATCAGCAAACTTTTGCTTGTCGTTACCATGTTTTTAGGCAGAGTAGGCCCTCTAACCTTTGCCATCGCAGTCGCAATGAAAGCGAATAAAACCTCAACAAATTCTGTTTATCCAGAAGGCAAAATAATGGTTGGTTGATTAATCTGATGCTCCCACAAACATGTCCCTAAGGAGCTTTTTATCTTCAAAATCAGATATAACAATAACTGAATCTCCCTCCAGTAAAACAAGGTTTTCGCCTGGGCGAAGAACCTCTTCCTGTTTAATGACTGAAACAAGAAGACAATCTTTTGGAATTTTAATGTCTTTCACTTTCTTATTGAAAACTGGGGAAGTTTTTTGAATTTCTATTTCACTGACAATTATTTTATTATTCTTTATATTAGTCAGCGTTTTCATCCCGGCATAATCCACCTCTTCTTCTATCAGATTTGCAATTAATGTTGTGCTGCTCACTGCTAAGTCAACACCTAATGTATGAAAAACTTTTGAGTTTTTAGGATTATTAACCCTTGCTATGGTTTTTCGTACATTCAGATTGTTTTTTGCCAGCTCACAGGCTATTAGATTCTCTTCATCTAAGCCGGTCACCGCAATGAAAACATCTGCGTTTGCTGCGCCTGCCTCCTTTAAAATGTTAATTTTTGTTGCATCTCCATTATATAGGGGGATATTCAACTCATTTGCAATCTTTTCGCAAATTGGTTTTTTTATTTCAATTATTTTCACTTTATGGTGATATGACAATAGAGTTTTTGCAAGATAATATCCGACTTTCCCTCCGCCAATAATTATTATATTCATCGCTCTCCCCTTTATAATTTTTTAATAGTTACTATTTCATCATCAAACCCGATTTTTAATTTGGGATTGTTAAACTG
>JAENWH010000064.1 GCA_016650135.1 Peptostreptococcaceae bacterium | reverse complement strand
GCTCCTTTGATGGTTTTTTTAATGATAAAGTGCAAGGAAAATTGCTTCGTTTCGAAAAAACCTATGCATTTATTATACCACGAATCACCAAAAATGTCAGCATTTTCAACGGTTTTAGAGTTAATCAGTAGACACTAATTACATATTGTTAACATTTTCATACCCATCTTATAATACATCCGATTGGCCAGGGTGTGTCTTAATGTATGAAATCCAGTTTTCATCGGTATTTTGAAATCATGGTAATTATTATACTTTTTTAAAGATTTTCTTAGGTATTCCAGCATATTTCTAGCATCAAAATATGTGCTTTTAGATGTGGAAAACACAAAAGGTGTATCACTCTTTTTTTCAATATACTTTTGTTCATGTTCTCTCAAGTTTTTCATTAATAGTTCAGATACCTTTAGGTCCCTTTTGCTTTTAAATGATTTAGGATCTCCTAACAATATTTTTGAGTCCTTATTGCCTTCTGCATCCATAATGGTAACACGACCAACCTTTTTATTAATTTTAATTATGTTATTTTTATAATCGATGTCTGTCCATTCTAAAGCCAAGGCTTCGCTTATTCTCATACCAGTTTTTAATACTAGATAAAATATCACTTTATATTCAGAGTCTGCGATTGCTTCAATAAATGCTTTTTCTTCTTTCTCTGATAGAATCATCGGGAAAATTTTATCTTCATTATTTTTTATTTTTTTCAAGTTTACAACTGGACTTTTTTCAATATAATTATTAACACAGGCGTTTTTAAAAACTTGATGAGTTAATGCCTGTATTCTTTTTCTAGTTTCTACAGATCTTCCTGTCATATTCGCCCGGCTTAAAATTAATTGAATGTCTCTTTGCTTAATTTCATTTAATTCTTTGTCCTTTAAAATTGGCATCAAGTAGTTTTTTATTAACCCTTGGTAACTCTCAATTGTTCGCGGCGCTAATTCCGAGCGAATATCCTCAATGAAAGTTATTGCATAATCATTAAAAAGGATTTTTCCTTCATTTTGAATAGGCTTTTCTTTCTCTGCTTTCTTGATTTCTTCAAGTTTCGCTTTAACCGATTGTTGAGTGGTTCCATATGCATACTTTTTAGTTTTTTCATTATTATCATTCAATATATAAATATATCCTTGGTATCTACCGTCTTTTCGTTTTGTCCTAGATGCACTACCATTTCCTTTGTCTTTCCTTCTTGCTGATTTAACTTTGTTCTCATTTTCCTTTTTTACCATTAACTAGCCTCCTTTTCTAAATAGTCAAATAACACTGTGTGCCTCACTCGCATAGATTTAGGTGAAACGTGAAATCCAACTGTGTGCATTATCTTATACGCATTGTCTTTACCAATCCCCAAAAGTTCTTGCAGATCGCTAGTATTGTATATTTGTTCATTATCTATTTTACTTCTTATCATACTTTATTCTCCTTTCAATTTTTAATTTCTATAAATTATATTTTAGTAATAATATTTAATTATTCTTCATTCTTATATTTTCAATTATCAAGGTTCACTTTCTTTTTGTTATTATTTTGTTCTATACTATTATTATACGAGAATTTTTTAAAAACGCTCCGATTCTAGGCCTCAAAAAAAAATAAATATCAATATTCCATTAAACGCCATGAAAATAAAAGCAATTATGGCGATTTTTGCGACATAATTCCCTTATTTTGTATTTATCTCACCCAAGTACACAATATATAGAATAAAAGTTTCGCTCGCCGTACTTTCGCACTATCCATACCCCTTTGGGTTTATTAGTAGGTTCGTAGTCAAATATTGATTTGTTTTATATTTTGTTATTTTAATGGTAATAAATATAATTATAATGAAAGGTTTGAAAATCTTCCGACAAATTTCAATATTTTGGCGGGATTTATAAAGACATTTTGAAAACCACTAGGCAACTTGTAGCGAGTAAATAAAGAATTTTTAAGGATGTCTGCTTATAATACAAAAGGTCCTAGTTCATGGCAAATCCCTGAATACTTTAATTGCTTATCCAGTAATTCCCCGAAAACAAAAAAAAAGCTGAATAATCAACCTTTTTTAATAATGATATACGCAAAGTGACTTGAAACTTCCTCGGTCGTCCACTAGATCCTAAGTCTAATTTTATAGCTTCATTCAGTATCATCCCATGTTGCCTAGTACTGTCAAATGCATTGTAATTTCAACGTTTTATATCGTTTTCAGCATTGAAAGTCTAGCATCCTTTAGTTGCAAATAATGCGGTTTTTTTAAAGAGTCTTAGAAGTTGTCTTAGAAGTTTAGTAGCTCATCGCTCCTAATAAGCATTCTACTTTTAGACTTCATATGGCTTTGGAGAAAACTACCACAAAAATTAATCTCTTTATCCTTGGCGAAATGAGCTGAATAAAACTATACTTAACGTTCCACTTCCTCTGAAGCATTATTTCCACATTATTTTTACCAGCGCCTTATTAAAAAAAGTTCTAGTCGCACAAAATTGTCTTTCTGTAATTTTCTCACAAAATCTTGTGTTCTATTTATATTATGAACGAATATTTCTAAATGAAGATACTTTGCGTTTGCTTTCTTTAATCTTGTTAATTGTATTGCAGGTCGATTAGCTCTTATATTGGACCCGCAAAGGAAATAAAGGCTAAATTGTTGAGATTTAGCCTTTAAATTGAATTTTTTGAGGGATATCAAGAATGAAAATTTAGGCTGTGTCACATCATATATTTGATTTTGGGCGAAAATTATTTTGCCTTATTATGATCTTTGATTTCCAAAAGCAGACAGTATTATTTCCTAGGGCTCAAAGCTCAAAAAAAAACTAATGTCCGGCAGCAACCCTATCCGTTTGCATATTGCATCCCGAAACCTTAACAATATAACTTCTCAGGAATTTAAGAATCAATAAGTTCGCATCGTACAATCGCATGTAAGCAACCTTTTCAACAGCGTCAGTGATACAACAAAAATCGTTTCAATATCCTTTCGGCCTTGGCCAATACGAAGCTCCATGTGCAATAAAGCATGACATGTCAAGTGATTTCGAACGGTGAAAAACAAACCAAAAGGATGCAAGCAGATAGAAAGCAAAGCCAGACAAAAGATTGATCGAATAACCAAAGTACATACCAAAGAGGGTTGCCCCCACAAGCACAAGTACAATCACCGCTGGGAACGGGTGCCATGGCGCTAAGTAACCTCGTTCTATTGCGCCTAACGGGTACATGCGACGGAACTTAAACATCATATAAGCCGTAAATAGATAAACCAGTAGCGCCGAGAAAATGGAAAATGTTATGACTTGGTCTAGAAGCCCTGTAAAGCCAAAAGCCAGGGATATCGGCATCAGGAATAGAATGGCACGGTATGGTGTCTTGTATTTCGGATGGATCGCTGAAAATGTTTCCGGAATGAGAGTGTCCCGTGACATTGCGTACCACGCACGGCTCGAGTCGGCAATGCAGCCATTGGCACTTGCAAGACAAGCAAGGATTGTGCCCAGAAAGAGCAGCTGTATAACAATTGGCTTTCCCGTAGCAATTGCAGCATCAAAAAGAGGATAAGTCGATTTGGAGAGGATATCTGCAGGGACCAGACCGGAGCTGACGTACCATGTAATCGTCGCACCAATAATAAGGGTGATGAGTCCTGCGACAGCACCAACCGGAAGAGACCGACCCGTGGAGCGACACTCTTCTGCCGCCATGGCCGTACCTTCAATCCCGAGGTAGAACCAGCAGCCAAACTGGAAAGCGCCTATAATTCCAATCCATCCATAAGGCAGTCCATTCGTCATCTTTTCAAGCTGAATCACGCTTTCTGAAGGCGAATAGAATTTTGTGCTGAATAAAAGGACAATAATGGTCATAAATGCAATGCCCGTAAGGATGATATTAAGGTTGAGTGTAGCGTGTACCCCACGGTAGTTTAACCAGGTCAGAAACAGGATACTCAAGATGATGTATGGGAGTGACTGTATATCCGGACTGATTGTCTTCAGTATCTCGCCGACTACGAGAGCATCAGCGGCTGACAGCATGACATATTCGAAAACCAGCATCATACCAATATTAAAGGCTGCCAAAGGTCCCAACAGATATTTGCCCATCGTGTACTGTCCGCCCGCTTCAGGCATTACTGAGCCCATTTCCGTATTTAACATAATCAGTGAGATATACATAATGCCAATCACCCAACAGGCAATTATCGACCCGAGCGAACCACCCTTAACAATTGTGAAATTCCAACCCATAAACTGTCCGACAAGGACGATTCCGACACCGAGTGCCCAGATATGCATAGGCCCAAGCACCTTGGACAAGTGGGAATTCGATGCGGTCGTATTTGATTCTTTTATATCAGGTTGATTCTCCATCTCAATAACCGCCCTTCATTCTATTATATTTTTCTTTACTCTTTCGCTGAATTTCGACTTTGATAAAATCAGAAAGGATTAGATAGGCAAAGACGGCACATAATCCCCATGCGACATAATTCATAATGCTCCAAAAACTCATCGATTTACGCCTCCTTTTTCTCAATATCTGTCACATCTTTATCTTGATATAACTGGTGAATCATTTCTTTCAATTCTTTATCCGAATTATAAAGCACATAGACCAAATAAGTGACTAGTCCTGCAACCACAACACCTAGGGTCTTGAAATCTATAACATAATTCATCTCCCTGTCAAGTTTCGAGGCCATCAGCATAGCTGTTAAAAGTGTCGCAAAGCAAAGGATCATGATAAATATTGAATCCATCAATTCACCCCACAAGCTTTTCTTTTTTTTATTTTTTTCTGTTACATCCACGAAATTTACCCCCATGTAGTTTAAAATCCGACATGTAAAATGAGTGCTTGAATCATTATAATAAATCAGCCAGTCATACAAAGACTTCAGTCTCTTCACCAATTTTCTTAAAGCTCTGCCCTTTTTCAACGCTTTTCTCTTTGTGGCCGTTACATAAATCCTCAACATAAATCTGTCGCTTGCTCTTTTTAAGGTGTATGAGCACAGCAAAAGATGAAGCGGTTCCAAAAACTGCCACGAGGGCAGCCGCGCCCATGATTAGGCCTTTGCTAGCCACATCAGACGTTAGAGGGACTACATTTAATGTTATAAAGGCGAGAAGTATCCCAAATACCGTTAGAATAATTAGCATGGTTGCACAGTCAGTACGATACAATTTCTGAATCTTGTTTTCCATAATAAATATCTCCTTAAATACATTTTACGATAATAAGACAAATAGGGTTAAAATCATTTGCGTATTATTTTTTCGAATTATCAAAAGGAATAAAACACAACCAAATGTATATAACTATATTTAAGGAGCAGTTAATAACCGCTCCTTAAATTGCATAGTTTTAATCTATAGCGGTAGTATAGTACCAATTTTGTTTTCTAAAGCTTTATCAAATATTTCTCTACCAACAACTACATCACAAACAGCCATGCCTATATTACTGCATACAATTAATTCATCTTTATTTTCTCTCCCTTTTTTGATTCCTGCAAGCATTTCTCCTGTTTCACAAGCGATAATTGGGAGTCCATCTGGGAAGTAACCCATGTTTGCAAAGAGTTCGTGTTCCTCAATACTATCTACGATATATTTGTCAGCAATTTGAGATATTTTAGGATCCCAAAATGTATTTAAATCACAAGGTAAAATAGTTTGACCTTTACCAACCCATTCATTTTTTACGATAGAAAGAGTGTCCTTAGTTATCATTGTTGCAGAACTTAAAACTTCACAGCTTTTTGCTACTTCTTCTGGATTTTCACCTTTGACAATTTCAACATTAATCATAGGTTGTACTTCTTTGATTAATTTATCCATGGCTTCTTCTCTTGTATCATAAATATATATTTTCTTTAATTTTTTTAAAGTCTCTACAATAAATTTAACATGCTCTATTCCTTGAATACCGCAACCGAACATTCCAAACGTTTCTGCGTCTGGGTGTAATGTGCCAGCAGCTAACACTGTAACAGCAGGTGTTCTCATCGCTGTAATCCAAGTTGAGTCCATTATAGCTATTGGACAGCCTGATTGAATATCGTTTAACAATAGTAATCCTGTTGTTTGAGGCAAATTGAATTTTTTCGGATTGTTTGGATAGCATTCTATCCATTTCATTCCAATTGCTTTCTTTGATGGTACATATGCTGGCATAGCGTGGAAAAACACTTCTTTATAAGGATGGACACCAATTTTTGCTGGCATTTCATAATCCTTGTTTCCATGAGCGATTAACGTATCTTTTGTAAGGGCAAGAATATCAACTTTTGAAAGTTTAGTTTTTAACACATCGTCTTTCGTAAGATATAATATTTCCTTTCCTATATTTAGTTTTCCCTGTACCCAATTGTGATCCTCTGTAAATTTCATTTTAATTCCTCCTCTTATTTAATAATATTATTAGATTAAACCATTTATTAAAATAATTGCTACAACTACTGGAATGACAAATTTAACACTTAGTTTCCACCATTTTGCTATTTTGAAATTGTTAGTTCCAATGTTTGTATCTTTCATATAATTTTCAAACTTCCATACATATGCGGTGTATATTGATAATAGTAAAGCACCTGCTGGCAAAAGGATATTGCCAGAAATAAAATCAGTTAAATCAAATAAATTTTTACCTAATATTAATATATTTGACCAAGGTCCTTGTGATAAAACTGAAGGTATTCCCAACACAAATATTATACCTATAGTTAACCAAACAGATTTTTTCTTTTTAATATTAAATAATTCAGATGTAGTTGATGATAAAGTTTCTACAAAACCTACACCAGTACTTAATGCTGCTAATATTAGCAATATGAAAAATACTAGTCCAAATAAGTTTCCACCAGGAAGTTGACCAAATAATTTTGGCATTGTTAAGAAAATCAATCCTGGACCTGCATCTGGATCCATGTCAAATGAGAATAATGCAGGGAATATTACTAGGCCTGCCACTATTGCAATTAAAGTATCGAAAAATACAACGATTGCACCGTCACCTGGTATGTTAGAGTTTTTCGGATTCAAATAACTTCCATAGGTGAACGCAGCTGCCATTCCTATTCCCACAGAAAAGAATGCTTGACCAAGTGCAGCGAGGATGGTAGTGCCATTAATTTTAGAAAAATCTGGTATGAGATACCATTTTAAACCTTCTATAGCACCGGGTAATGTTATTGATCGTATTGCTAACAGAACCAACATTACAAAGAGAACTGGCATCATAATTTTACTAGCTTTTTCCACACCTTCTTTTACTCCTTTTGTAACTATTAGTCCTAAAATTACTGCCGGTGGAACCATATACAGCAACACTATAGTAGGATTAGAAATAAGAGAACTATAAGCTGTAGAAATTTCAGTTGTTGATGCTCCCTTGAAAATTCCTAATGCTACTTTAGGTAAATATGCAAATATCCACCCAATAATCATTAAATAGTATGACATAATTAATAATGCAGCAAATGAGCCAAACCATCCAACTAGAACCCAAGGGCTACCTTTTTTAGTTAGTTTGCGCATACCAGAAATAGGATTTAATTGAGTTTTCCGTCCTAGACTTACTTCAGCCATAAATAACGGAACGCAAATTACAGCGCATATTATAACATAAACTAATAGAAATGCACCGCCGCCATTCATGCCAGTAAGATATGGAAATCTCCATATATTACCTAGACCAATTGCAAAACCAGCAGTAGCCATTACAAAACCAAATCTACTCCCCCAGCTTTCTCTTCCATTTTCTACTGTGTCAATTGGAACTTCTTTTTTCATATCCACAAAATCACCTCTTTCAATTATTTTAACAAAATTGTTAAATTCAACTTAAACCTCTTTTATATAAACAATTTAATTTTTATAAATACATAATATGCAAAATTCATGCCAAATAAAAATAGTTAAGAATTATATATAGATTTCTCTGGTAGCGCGCTTTTTTGAAGAGATTATTTTAAAAAAATATTTGGGAAAAGCAATACATGCTATATTAATATACTAGATATTGGTTTTAAATTTAAACAAATTAGACTTTTTGGACATAATATACATTATATACTTTTGCCTAAGTCTTTTTATTTTAAAGAAATATTTATTTTTAAATATGTTTACGTTTAACTAGTGTCTGCTGATTAAGAACCCTTCAAGCGAATTTCAGTTTCAATTCAGGCTGCCTCAACGGCAATATAACTTTGATTTTCGACTTTTGAGCCCAATTTAAAAATGGGCATAATGAAACCTTGAATAGGTTCATTACAAAAATTGATAGGGATATCGATGTCAGCGTTGTTTCTTCCAGCTTCGTTCTGATTAGCCCAAGG
>JAENWH010000533.1 GCA_016650135.1 Peptostreptococcaceae bacterium | reverse complement strand
TCTATCGTTCAAGTGTTTACTTGGATGCAGGACCGATTCAGGAATATTGAGGAAATACCAAAGCCACTCTTATTACCTAAGGAAGAAAAATTAATAAAGGATAGTATATTTAAATCATTTGTGGTTGAAAATGGATATATTATTGAAGTTCTCTTTATGCGGGAAGAGTCAAGTTGGTCTTTTAGACTGACTGAACCGGATATGGGGAGCAGCGCGCGTCTGCCTGCCCCGGGCAGACTTTTTATTACCAATTTTGGGTTTAAAAAAATTGGCGATGAGGTTGAATTTGGCTGTCAAATTATCTGTGCTCAACCGGAAAGTGTTGAAGAGGATGCTGAGGTATTCAGACCAAAGCTTGTGAGGGATCTTTTGGATCAGTGGGGCCTTACTGACATTTGCGAACTTAAATATCAGTCATTTGATCTTACAAAAGCTTCCGGGAAAAAAGTATTTCAAGAACTGCAGGAAAATACAAACAGACAGATGCCTATTTTGATAATAGAAAAGAGCCCAAATGAAAAAGATGTTAATATTGAGAAGGCAATAGAAAGTATTACTGCTGCAAAAGAAACGCAGGAACCACTCATTAAATTCAGGCTGCCGATTGAAGCCGAGAACATGATAAAAACTAAAGAACAAGAAACTACTTTAAGACATAGCAGCGAGAACGATGAAGCGGATCAACTTGCCAGGAAGCTGGCGGGTTATGCATATGTATTCAAAAATGCAAAAGGATTACGTGATAAGGTTTGTATTTATTACCCGAGAACCGGATGCATAGAAACAGATGTTAAAAGCGCGGCTGAAGCCATTATGAATTACCCAAAAAGAAACGAAGAATTTAGATTTGGGAATGTACTTTTCTATCATGAAGCATTACAGCTAAAGCAACTTATGGACTTGAAAAAGCTTAAGGAAACAGAGGATTACATAAGAGAGAACACCCTATTGCATGAGAATATTACAGGGTTGAAAAGACAAATTGCAGATTTAAAGCAACGAACGGGGGAAATTTCCAGTGATCATAAAAAAGTTAAAATTGAGTTTGAAGAGGAAATATTTAGAACTAAAATTGCGAAAAACAGGCTTGAAGAAAAGCTGCGGGAGAAGGACAAGGAGTTGATGACCAGCCAGTTTGTTCTAAATGATTTAACAGAGAGGCTGAAAAATTATGAAGCCAAAGCCAAACGGCCGGATGATGTTGTTCAGTTTTTAAAATGGGTGGAGCAGCATTTTATTGATGATCTGGTGGTATTGCCGAGGGCGAAGGATTCCCTTAAAAAAGCAAAGCAATTGGATATCGGAATGCTTTGTGATGCCATGGAAGTTTTGGCAACTGATTATAAAGCATGGAGACAGGGTGAGATTTCGGAGGAAATGTATGTCCGTAACTGTAAGAGTAGAGGGGATTCGTCTTTTGAAATCGGGCCTTGTGGGGAGCAAAATATAAGGCGTTTTGCTGAAGAATATAGGGTGTTTTATAACACTGATAGCAAGGATCATAAAGACAGGAGAACATTGGACAGCCATTTAAAATGTGGCGTGGACAGCAGATATTTGATACGGGTTTATTTTTTCTGGGATGCAGATACGGAGAAAGTTGTGATTGGGCATATGCCGGGGCATTTGGATATTGT
>JAENWH010000179.1 GCA_016650135.1 Peptostreptococcaceae bacterium | reverse complement strand
TTGCAATACAGTTCTTCATTTCAGGCTCACTGAGCTTAATTGTTTCACTTTTTTCAGAGCCTATCCTATTTGAAGGTCTAGTCGGCGCAATGCCAACAATTGTCTATACTGGAATAATGTCTTCAGGTCTTGCCTTCACATTTCAAGGCCTTGGCCAGAAAGACGCCAACCCAACAACTGCATCAATTATCTTAAGCACGGAGGCATTATTTGGTGCTATTGCCGGATACCTTTTTCTATCGGAAGTTTTTACGCAGAGAGAATTTTTAGGATGTGTGCTCATGTTTTCTGCCGTAATCATTTCACAACTGCCAACCAAAGCAGATAAACAGTTAAAAATTAAATCTTAATATATGGAGGTTGATATGAATTTAAACATTACAAGAGAAGATGCTTTAGAGTTACTACAAAAATATAACAAGGATGAGTTCCATCTGTCCCATTCCGCAACAGTCGAAGGAGTCATGCGGTATTTTGCCAGGGAATTGGGTTATGGCGGAGATGAGGAATTCTGGGGCATTGTTGGACTGTTACATGATGTAGATTTCGAATGTTTTCCCGAAGAGCATTGCACCAAGGCACCTGAACTTTTAGCGGAGATTGACGCCAGCGATGACATCGTGCATGCTGTTGTATCACATGGTTATGGGCTGTGCGCAGATATTGCCCCAGAGTATGAAATGGAAAAAGTTCTGTTTGCAACAGATGAACTCACTGGTTTGATAGGCGCCTGCGCCCTGATGCGACCTTCGAAAAGTGTTCAGGATATGGAAGTCTCTTCCGTCAAGAAAAAGTTTAAGGATAAAAAGTTCGCTGCCGGATGTTCCAGGGATGTAATTATTCAGGGAGCAACTATGCTTGGATGGGAAACAGATTACTTGCTGAATCAGACATTACAGGCAATGAAAACCTGCCGTGAATAAAGTATATGAATACCTGCTGTGATTAACGTAAAGGAAATTTTATGAATGATAAGTTGGAAAAACTCAAACAAATAATTGAGAGTTATGACAATCTGGGCATCGCTTTTTCTGGAGGCGTTGACAGCACTTTTTTACTTGCCTTTGCTTCCAGACTTCAATCCACGAACTTTAGCACAAACTTTAAAGTAACAGCCCTCACTGCAAGTTCCTCTAATTTTGCGCCAGATGAAATTGATTTTGCGAAAGAATTTTGCGTAGAAAACGGAATTAATCATATCGAAATAGATATTGATTTTTCTCAGATTGACGGTTTTAAAGAGAATTCCAGAGAACGTTGCTATTATTGTAAGCGCTCTATTTTTTCTCACGTAAAAAAATTGGCCGTGAATCAGGGCATTACTACAATTGCGGATGGTACAAATTTGGATGATGATTCGGATTACAGACCTGGTAAAAAAGCATTGCTCGAACTAGGCGTTGTCAGCCCTCTTAAGGAAGCTCTGCTTACCAAAAATGAAATCAGGCAGGCCTTAAAGGATATGGGCATATCTATTTGGAATAAACCGGCTTTTGCTTGTCTTGCTTCAAGAATCCCTTATGGGGAAGAAATTACAGAAGCTAAACTCAATTCCATATATAAAATAGAAAAAGCTATTCGCAATCTGGGTTTTTCCCAAGTCAGAGTTCGTCATCATGGAGACATAGCAAGAATAGAACTCCTGCCAGAAGATATTCAAGCATTTATAATGCCTGATATAAGAGAAAGAATAAATCGGATTGCGCTGGATGCAGGATTTTCATTTGCAGCCCTGGATCTTTCTGGCTATAAGATGGGGAACATGAACACAAGCCCATTATAAGCATCCTACATTGGGTTTGTGAATAAATAAACCCTTGCAGTTGATGGGTTTCTCTAAATTGAGCCTGTGGATAAGTTTTGAAATCAAAGTGGATATGTGTAAGAACAAAGTGAATATGCTTAAGAATAAAGTAGATCCGTTTGAGATCAAAGTGAATATATTTTAAAACAAACAGGAGCATGCACAAAATGTAAAATTACATTTTGTGCATGCTCCTGTTTGTTTTCTAGTTTTTAAACTGAATTGAACATCCTTCATTACTTATACACAGGTTGCCTGTGGATAACCGAAATTGCAAATGAGCCATTGCAATGAGTCTGAAAAAACCAAGCCCAATCTAGGCTGCTTATAATGGGCTTCAGCCCTGTCCGCCTTTTTTACCGGACATATGCTCGATCTCAATGACAACAACTGTCGTTTTGCTCCAGTCGCTTTTGATATACTCTCTTCCTTCTTTTGCAAAATCTTTTGAATATTTCATCATGATTACTTCCAGGCCTTCTGCTTTTTCTTCTTCATTTGCTATGTGTGCCTGTCCAAAAACAATTGTGCTTTCATATCTGGTTGTGAATTCAGAAGGTTTAATATCATCTTTTTCTACTACTGTGAAGGAGACCTTCGGGTTGTTTTTTATTGCATCTAGTTTGTGCCCTGTGTTTGCACCGTGAAAATAAATCTTATTATTTAAATAGGTATAACTGACAGGGACTCCATAAGGATATCCTTCATCTCCACAAACGGACAATACTCCATTTGTGCATTTTTCAAGCATTTTGACTGCATCTTCCACAAGAATCGCATTTTTGAATCTACGCATCTCTCTAAACATTATTTATCCTCCAAACAAGTTTTAACTTAGGGCTATTATAACATCCAGTCAATATGGTTGCAATACATGGGATTGTTTTTTTCCCCTTCACAAATCATGTGAATTAAGGTAAACTATATTAAAGCAATATACATCAATCAGATTATTTAATAACCCATTTGGATTGGCTACACTTAATTGGGCAGAAAAATCAGTTTTAATGGAAAAGGAGATCAAGTATGAAAAAGAAATTAATCGCTTTTGCTCTTATTACAGTTCTTATTTTAAGTACTCAAGGGCAAATCGCTTATGCAGATATTAACAGAAATGATATGCGGGCTGTTTGGATTGCCACAATACTTAATCTGGATTATCCCTCTGTTAAAAATGATGAACGTGCTCAAAAAAAAGAATTCATTACCATGTTAAACAAACTCCAGGCAGTTGGAATCAATACTGTAATGGTCCAGGTAAGGCCAAAGGCGGACGCCTTCTATAAATCCAGTATTAATCCCTGGTCCGAAAGTTTAACTGGGACGCAAGGGAAAGATCCTGGCTACGACCCAATGGCTTTTATGATTGCGGAAACACATAAAAGAGGCATGTCTTTTCATGCCTGGTTAAATCCTTACAGAGTTACAAACAATACCACAGATATAAATACCTTATCTGCAAATCATCCCGCAAGACAGCATCCAGAATGGCTTATTGAATGTAATGGAGCTCTTTATTATAATCCTGAATTAAGTGGTGTTAAACAGCATGTTGTAGATACAGTAAAAGAGATTGTTCAAAATTATGATGTAGATGGCATCCATTTTGATGATTACTTCTATCCTTCAAATTACCCGCTTCCTGAAGGGGAAACAAAGGATGGGGCAGTTGCAAATGCACGCAGAGATAATGTAAATGAAATGGTTAAACTTGTCAACAATACCATCAAATCCATAAAGCCTGACGTTTTGTTTGGAATAAGCCCGATGGGTATATGGAAAAACAGCACGTCAGATTCAACCGGGTCGAACACTAAAGGAAGTGAAGCCTATTATTCAGTTTATTCCGATTGCAGAGCCTGGGTAAAAGCCGGAACGATTGATTATATCGTTCCACAAATTTATTGGGAAATTGGTTACAAAATCGCTGATTATGAAACCTTAGTTAAATGGTGGTCAAACGAAGTAAAAAACTCAAGTGTTACCCTCTATATCGGGCAGGCTGCTTACCGGGAAACTGTAGCCAGACAAATGGATCAACAACTGTTGATTAATCAGAAATATTCAAATGTCAAAGGAAGTGTCTATTTTAGAGCCACTGATATCATAGCAAACCGAGAAGGTGTCGGAGATAAACTGAAGGCTTTTTATTCCTTGAAAAAAGTCACTGCCCTTGCATCCGCCCATAAAGTAATAATCAATGGCCAGGTTCAACCTTTTGATGCATATAACATTAATGGATCGAATTACTTTAAACTGCGAGATATTGCGGCCAGGCTCTCTGGTTCCCAGGCTCAGTTCAATGTGACATGGGATCCCATATTTGAAGCAATTAACCTGGAAAAGATGTCTCCCTACATAATTGTTGGCGGAGAGCTTGTTACAGGGAATAATGCTTCCAGGCAAGCCACGATGACTACTGCAACCTTAATGCTGGACAGGGAATTAACATTTGCGGCTGCTTATAACATTAATGGCAATAACTACTATAAGCTTCGGGATTTAGGAAGACTGATCGGCTTCGCAGTTGGATGGAATCCAGTTACAGAAACGGTAAGTATTGATTCATCTAGGAACTATACTGATAGGGTCTCTAAATAAAACAATCACAAAAAAATATAGATATTCAAATACTTTCATTAATTTGACTGAAAGCATTTGAATATCTATTTAATTTCTTCTTGTGTGTATAAAATCGGTTTTGCCTTTTTAGGTTGTTTTATATTTGTTCTGTATTTGCAACTATTTTTTTTGCCAGATTCTCCAAACCGATAAGCTGTTCATATTAGACATATCTGTCTCGGTTGGAATACCAACAGGACAAACTTTTTCACAAATCAAAGACTTTGAACATCCGTTGAAGAATTTCTTCTTATATTTCTTTTTTAAACCCTTAACGAATTCCGGGTCTTTTTCCTGTGTATAATTCTTATATGACAGATTTGTAGACATTGCACCCACAAAGTCTTCATCACCAGAATAATTT
>JAENWH010000013.1 GCA_016650135.1 Peptostreptococcaceae bacterium | reverse complement strand
CTACAACCTTCACCTCTGTTGCAATGCTTGCGTGATCACTGCCAGGTAGCCATAAGGCGCTGAAGCCCTGCATTCTTTTCCATCTGATGAGAACGTCCTGAAGGGTCTGATCAAGGGCGTGTCCCATATGAAGCTGCCCTGTAATGTTTGGTGGCGGCATCATAATTGTAAAGGGTTTTTTATTGTGATCCACTTTTGCCTTAAAAGCCCCTTTGCTTTCCCAATCAGCATAAATTCTATCTTCAAAATCCTTAGGGTTATAAGTCTTTGCTAAGTTTTTTTCCACTGTGTTCTCCTTTTTTCTCTTTTTTGCTTAAAAAAAATCCTTTAAAGCATAAATTGCTTTAAAGGACGAAATGTTCCGCGGTACCACCTTTTTTCTACCCTGAAGTAGCTCTCATTTACCAGTAAGCTCAAAAGCAACCTTCGAAAAACGTTTCCCTTTGAAATCTTCCAGCCTATGGATTTCACTCTCTGTTAAGGACTTTCTTTCTACTCCTCTTTGTCATCGCTAAATATTAAATTATTTTTCTACTTTAAGTTATTCTATATGATTTCTAGGATTTGTCAAGTAAATATGCAGTTACCACACTTAGTCTGTTAATGTCTTTTTTACCAAATCCAAAACCCGCTTTCAGCGGGTTCCCTGAAATTTTTTCTACGTAAACAGCACCCAGACCCTTTAATATTCCAAGGCCTGAAGGCGTTACCATTTCTGTGTTTTCCTTTTCCTGTACAAATTTAAAACAGCTGTTTTTCAGCAGTTCCTTTACCGCTGGAACTGGAATTGGGATTATTCCATGACTGCATTCAACAAATCCTGTACCATCATGCAACTCTGAGCAGTAAATATTACCAACTCCTAATAATTCCAGGCAGATGGCTACCCCGACAATATTCAGGATAGCGGTATTTCTTCCCACCTCATGAAAATGAACATTGTCGAGATTAGTATTGTGTACGTTTGCCTCTGCCCGTGCAATGGTTTCATAGATTGAAATAACTTTTGCCTTAATTCCCTCTGTAAAATTGCTGTTGACAATTATTTTTTCAATTTCTCTGTAACTTCTATGCATATGTTTTTCTTCAACTTCTCTCACATATACATTGGTACCTTTTACACCATATCTTTCTTCTTCAATTATTTCAATGTCAAAATCCCCAAGATTTAATTTCAAGAGCCCCTTTTTTAATGTTTCAACGCTGACACCCAAATCAAGAAGGGCCCCTAGAACCATATCTCCACTCACACCCGTTTTACAATCAAAATATATGCTGTTTCTTTTTTCCATCATCATCATTCCTTATAATTTGTTTATATTTGAAGCCAGATATGCTGCTCCAAAACCATTATCGATATTAACAATTCCCACACCATTTGCGCAGCTGTTCAGCATGGATAAGAGGGCAGCTATCCCACCCAGGTTAGCACCATAACCGATACTTGTCGGTACTGCAATCACTGGTGTTTCAACCAATCCACCGACAACGCTTGCCAAGGCGCCTTCCATTCCCGCAATTACTATTACTACATTTGCAGCTCTTATTCTATCCAGTTTTGCGAAAAGTCTATGTATTCCTGCAACGCCGACATCATATATTCTATCCACCTGGTTCCCCAGCATGATTGCTGTTATAGCAGCTTCTTCTGCCACCGGGATATCCGCCGTTCCAGCTGTGACTATAGCAATAGTTTTTTCACTTTTCGGTTTTGGATTTCTGTTTACAACAATCATTCTTGCCTCTTCATAGAAAACAGCATCCGACACAACTTCCAACACAACTTCATAATTCTCTTTTGTGGCTCTTGACCCTATCACATTGTCGTTTGTTTCAACAAGTTTCTTAATAATAATGGCTATTTGTTCAGATGTTTTTCCTTGGCAAAACACAGCTTCAGGGTAACCGGTTCTAATGGTTCGATGCTGATCGATATTAACAAATCCCAAATCCTCAAAAGGCAGAGTTTTTAACGATTCATATGCTTTATCAGGAGTAAGCTCTCCACTTGCAACACTTTGAAGCAATTGTTCTAAATGCATTGTGTCCATAATTATTTCTCCATGATTCTATTTAAAACATAATTAAAGGTTTCATCAGCCAGTTTGCAGTACTGTTCGACCATTCCCGCTGTTTCATTATTGATATTTTCAGCAAAAGCTCTATCCTGCATAGACTCAGTGTTTATATAGACGTTTAGACTTGCTCCCTGAAGCGCTGCTTTACAAAAGATAACACCAACACCTGCATCACTCAATGCAATGGCGCTGCCCTTTGCGGCAAATTCAGCCTGAATTAATATTGCCTCACAACATTTTCGCATGATCTCAAGTGGCACAGAGGACGCGTTTTTTAGTGCTTCCTCCATAATAACTGATTTTTGCTGCTTTTCCTCTTCAGTTTCTTTGGGTAAGCCATAAGCCTTTGATAGCGGTTCAAAAACAGTTGCATCTAATTCAACCAGTTCCAAAAGTTCCTTTTGAAGTCGATTTGATTTTATCTTCAACTCAACGATTTCTTCTTCAACCTCAACATATTTTTTCTTACCAACGGTAAGCGAGCCTACCATATTTCCGAGAGCTACCCCAATGGCTGCAACCAGTGCAGAAGCTCCTCCGCCACCTGGCACAGGGCTTTTGCTCGCAAGAATTTCTATGAATTCTTCACATTTTTTTTCAGTAAATTTCATACCTGCCTCCACTCATTCAATTTAAAATAATCCAGAAATTTTCCCCATACTGTCCACATCTATTTTCTCTGCTGATGGAACCGGCGGTAATCCTGGCATCGTCATTATATCTCCAGTTAGTGCCACTATGAATCCCGCTCCTGCAGAGATTTTTAAACTTTTTACAGTAATGGTAAAGTTGCGAGGTGCTCCCAGTACTTTTGGATTATCAGTAAAACTATATTGGGTTTTTGCCATACAGATTGGAATTTTATTAAAACCTAATTTTTCAAATTGTACAATCTGCTTCTTTGCAATGTCTGTAAAAGCAATTTCATCAGCTCTGTAAATTTTCTTGGCGATTGCTTCAATTTTGGCCGCTATCGGCAACTCTAAAGAATATGCAAATTCAAAATTATTTTTCTGTTCTGCAAGTCTTACGACTTCTCTGGCAAGAACTTCTCCGCCAACTCCACCTTTACCGTGTACTTCACTCAATGCTACATTTACGCCTAATTCCTGACATTTAGTTTCAATTAAATCAAGTTCCGCTTTTGTATCAGTTGGAAATCTGTTTATTGCCACAACAGCCGGCACTTTAAATACTTTTGTTATGTTTTCCACATGTTGAAGAAGATTTGGCAGACCATCTTCCAATGCCGCTAAATTTTCCTTTCCCAAGTCAGCCTTTAAAACGCCTCCATGATTCTTTAATGCTCTTACTGTTGTAACAATAACAACAGCATCAGGCTTAAGATCAGCCATTCTACACTTAATATCCATGAATTTTTCCGCACCTAGATCTGCACCGAAACCAGCCTCCGTTACAACGTAATCTGCCAAAGACAATGCCATTCTTGTAGCCATGATTGAGTTACATCCATGCGCAATATTCGCAAATGGCCCTCCATGAATAAATGCAGGAGTATGCTCCAGGGTTTGAACCAGGTTTGGTTTCAACGCTTCCTTCAGAAGTGCTGCAACTGCTCCCTGGGCTTTAATTTGGCCAACAGTAACAGGCTTATCATCATAGGTATATCCAACAATAATCTTGCTTACTCTTTGCTTAAGATCATCAATATCTTTTGAAAGGCAAAGAACCGCCATAATTTCACTTGCTACTGTAATATCATATCCATCTTCCCTTGGTGTGCCGTTAATTTTACCACCGAGGCCATCAACCAAAAATCTTAATTGTCTGTCATTCATATCTACGCAACGTTTCCATGTTATTTTTCTGGGATCAATCGCGAGGCTGTTCCCCTGATATATATGATTATCAAGCATCGCAGCAATTAAATTGTTTGCAGCTCCAACTGCGTGCATATCTCCGGTAAAATGCAAATTAATATCTTCCATAGGGACTACCTGGGCATACCCGCCACCTGCAGCACCGCCTTTTACGCCGAAAACCGGCCCAAGAGAGGGTTCTCTTAATGCTAATGCGACATTCTTGCCAATCTTCTTTAAAGCATCGGAAAGACCAACTGTAGTGGTTGTTTTTCCTTCACCTGCTGGAGTTGGCGTAATGGCTGTAACGAGAATTAATTTACCGTTTTTTATTTCTTTTCTGTCATTTAACATATTATAGTCAATCTTCGCCTTGTAATTGCCATAAAGCTCCAAGTATTTTTCATCAATTCCTGCCTCCCTGGCAACCTGACTAATATGATTCATTTTACCTTCTTGTGCAATCTCAATGTCGCTTTTAAATCCCATCTTCAATCTCCAATCATTTCATATTACGAAACAGTGTTTTAAATTATTTGCATTAATTTTATTATATTTTTCAATAAAACTCAAGCCAAGTATTGTTTAATAAATGTTTTTCTATGTATTTCACAATACCCTGCCGTCTTTAACCCCTCGTAATGAAGTTGTGTCCCGTACCCCTTATTCCTGTCAAAAGCATAGAATGGATATTCAAGGTGGAAGTCTCTCATCATTTTATCTCTTATTACCTTAGCAACAATTGAAGCAGCCGCAATAGATACACTTTTTGTATCACCTTTAATAATACCCGTCTGAGGTATTGCCACATTTTTCAGGGTTAATGCATCAATCAGTATATGCTCCAGTTTACCTTCCAGTTTTCTGTTGGCCTCATTTATTGCAATCTTCATCGCTAATTTTGTCGCTTCTAAAATATTTATCTCATCTATTATTTTATTATCTACAATACCCACACCAAATGCAAGTGCCTCTTCTATTATTTTTAAATAAAGAGCCTCCCTTTTTTTCTCCGGAACTTTTTTCGAATCATCAATTCCAAGAACTGAAAAATCCTTTGGCAAAACAACACAGGCAGCAACAACCGGACCTGCCAGTGGTCCTCTGCCAACCTCGTCTACCCCGGCAACAATACAGATGCCTTTTCCATAAAGTTCATTTTCATATGTTTTCATCTGAATTAATTTTTCTTTCAGATATTCCTCTCTTTCCTGTGTTTTCATATTTCTACACCTTTTCCAGTGTTATACGACCGATTGCCCCTGCTCTGAATTCATCAAGTACGGCTCTGGCCGTTCTTTCATAATCAATTCTTTTACCGGAAAGAATAAATCCTCTTTTCAATGCTATTGCTTCCATTGTTTCAAGAGGTGTTTCACAAATTTCTTCTAATTTATATCTGTCAACAAGTAAATCGGCATAATTTTCTTGCAGTACTTTAATTAATTCAAGTGCAAGATCCCCCAAATCCATAATTTCATCCTTTATTGAACCGCAGAAGGCAAGATTTAATCCCACGTTCGGATCTTCAAATTTTGGCCAAAGTATTCCCGGCGTGTCAAGTAGCTGCATATCATTTTGTATGGTAAGCCATTGCTTTCCCTTTGTAACGCCTGGTCTGTCCCCAACCTGAGTACTTTTCTTGCCTGTCAGTCGGTTAATTAATGAGGATTTACCCACGTTAGGGACTCCAACAATCATCATTCTTAAAGTTCTTTTCAGTATTTGCCTCTCGTTTTTAGCCTTTTGGATAGTGGTTAACAAAGACAGCAACTGGGTGACGCCACTGCCAGACATACAGTTCATATTAAGCACGATGTTACCTTTATGTTTAAAATGATTTGCCCATTTTTCATTTTCTCTTCCGTCTGCCAAGTCTGTTTTGTTCAGGATAATAATTCTTTGTTTATTTTTAACAAGCTCGTCAATAATAGGGTTACGACTTGAATTTGGTATTCTGGCATCAATAACCTCTATAACCACATCTACCAGTTTTAAACTTTCTTGAATAAGTTCTTTTGTTTTTTTCATATGACCTGGATACCAGTTAATATGTTCTATCATTTCTTCTCCCGACTAAAAAAATAAGGGAACCATTGGTTCCCCTTTTTATTATTTAACAATTCTGCTCTTAATTCTAGCCGCCTTACCAGTTCTCTCACGCATGTAGTTAAGCTTAGCTCTTCTAACATCTCCGTGCTTAGTAATTTCTATTTTGTCAATTTTTGGTGAGTGAATAGGGAAAGTCTTCTCTACACCTACTCCTGAAGCTATTCTTCTCACTGTGAAGGTTTCATTAAGTCCACCATTCTGTTTCTTTAGCACGAAGCCTTCGAAAATCTGAACTCTTTCTCTTGTTCCTTCTTTGATCTTAATATGAACCTTTACAGTATCACCTACATTAAATTGAGCAATATCTTTTCTTGAATATTCCTCAGTTATTAAATCCATTACATTCATTATTATTTCCTCCTCTCTCTCAAGACGTTCATGGTATCCTATGTACTCAGAGGACCGCCCGTAATAACTTCATTATTATACAATAAAACAAGCCCTATTGCAACCACTTTTTCTTTAATTCCAGTAATAATTATGCTCTTGGGTGAGTTTTATCATAAACTTCTTTGATTCTATTTTTTGTAACTGACAAATACGCCTGTGTAGCTGTTAAATCTTCGTGACCAAGTAATTCCTGGAGAGATTTTAAATCTGCTCCGTTCTGAATCATATGCGCTGCAAAAGAGTTCCTGAGTATTTGAGGAGTTATTGTCTTTGCTATTTCTCCCCTTTTAGCATATTCTTTCAATAGTTTCCAAAGACCCTGTCTGGTAATTCTTTCTCCTATATAATTTACGAACAGCGGAGAATCTTCTGTTTTTTTCCCTTTAATCAGTTTTGATCTTCCTTCATATATGTACTCTTCCAGTGCTACCCTTGCCGGCCGGCCAATGGGAACAATCCTGGCTTTGCCAAATTCTCCCGTACAGGTGATAAACCCTACTCTTAGATTGATGTCCTCCACATTTGCTTCTATTAGTTCACTGACCCTGATTCCTGTAGCATAAAGCACCTCAAGTATTGCTCGATCTCTAATGCCTTTTACTGTATTATCCGGCAAAGAAAGAAGTTTATCTATTTCTTCGATCGTTAAATACTCAATTTCTTTTCTTTCAATTTTAGGAGATTTTATATTTTGGCATGGGTTTGTTCTGATATAACCCTTATCCTGCATGAAACTGTAAAATCCCCTGATGGATGCAATTTTTCTGTTTGATGTTGATGTGCTTTTTCCCGTATTTTTTAAATGTAAAACAAAAGATATCACTTCAGTGTTTTCAACCATATTCATGACTGTCAACCCCTTAGATTCAATAAATATCAGAAATTCACTGACGTCTCTGAGGTAAGCTTCTACAGAATTCGGTGCCATGCACTTTTCGTTCTTAATATATTCAGAATATTCTTCAATAAAATTATTCATTTTTTCTCCCGTATACCAATAAGATTGCTGCCAGTGTTTTTCCATCCTCAATTTTACCTGATAAGGACATTTTATACAGTTCCTCCAAATCATATTCCTCAATATCAATCGCTTCGCTTTCATCAAAATCCGTTTCACCTGGTGTCAGTTCAGTGCAAAGATACAAATAAATAAGTTCCGTGGTGTATCCTACGGATGGATACATCTTCCCGATAAATTTCATGTTTTTAGCTGTATAGCCAGTTTCTTCTTTCAGTTCTCTTATTGCGGCGACCATTGGCTCTTCGTTTTTTTCAATTTTACCTGCCGGTATTTCTAAAATATCTCTTTCCAACGGTTTTCTAAACTGTCTGACTAAAACCATTTTGCCATGCTCCGTTAATACAGCAAGGCCAACACCACCATTATGCTCCACTATTTCTCTAATGGAAGTCTTTCCATTCACAATCTCAACGTTATCTTTTCTCAGATTAATCATTTTACCCTTATATATATATTCACTTGATATTGTTATTTCTTTAAATGTCATTGCTTCACCATAAGTTTTGATTTATCTACTGCTGCCTGAAAACCTTCTTTAATGTTATTTTCAAATCCATTTTTTTTCAGTGTATTTACTGCCTCAATCGTTGTACCGCCTGGTGAGCAAACATTGACTCTAAGTTGAACTGGGTCAATCCCGGTTGCAAGTACCATTTTTGCTGCCCCAAGAACAGCTTGTGCCGCAAAAACAATCGCCTGTTCCTTTGCCATTCCATTTTCAACAGCCGCTTCTGCAAGAGCATCTATATACATGTAGGTATACGCCGGGCTGCTTCCTGATACACCTATCACACAATGAATAAGCTCTTCAGGTATTTCTTCTGCTATTCCAATTGCTTTGAAGAGCTTAAAAATCTCTTCAAATTCCATATCTCCAACATTTTTATTCCTACAAACAGCAACCATGGCTTCATTTACCATTGCAGCTGTATTTGGCATTATTCTGACTACTTTAACCGTATGATCAAAGAATTTTTCGATATAACTGATATTTATACCCGCAGCCATTGAAACGATTATTTTGTTTTCTGCATACATACTGGCAATTTTTGGAAGCACCTGTTCAAAACCATTTGGCTTCACCCCAACAATAATCGTATCGCACTTGATTGCAAGGTCTTCAATCGTAGCGCAGCCATTAATTCCAAAATTTTTTTCCAGCTGGTGAACTTTCTCTTCATCTGAGTCACAAATATAAATATTTTTTGGATTAACCTGCTTATTGCTCAAGTATCCCTTCAATATGGATCCACCCATATTGCCAACGCCAATAAAACCTATCTTCATTTCATCCCTACTTTCCTAAGAATACTGTTCCAGTTTCTTTTTTTCTCATAATATCTAAAATGATGCCTGGTTTCTTCCCATTTAAGAGTATCATTGGGATTCCATAAGCATTTACCTGTCTTGCCGCTTCAATCTTTGTCGATATACCGCCTGTTCCAAAAGGGCTTTTACCTCTAACATCTATTTCTTCCTTTAATCTTTCCGTTCCATGGATCTCTTCAATTAACCTGGCATCCTTGTTTGTTTTCGGGTCTTTATCATAGAGTCCGTCAATGTCGCTCAATAAAATAAGCAAATCCGCATTCCATAAATTTGCTGTCAACGCACTTAAGGCGTCATTATCTCCTATTTTAATTTCTTCTACACTAACCGTATCATTTTCATTTATGATAGGAACGACACCCTCATCTATTAATGTAAACAGGGTATTTCTTATATTTAATGTTCTTATGTTATCATTAAAATCCTCCCTAGTAAGAAGAATTTGCGCAACATGCAAATCATAGTCTGAAAAGAAATTCTTATAGGCCATCATAAGTTCCACCTGCCCTATTGCGCAAAGTGCCTGCTTATAATTGATATCCCCCCGTCTTTCCCATTTGTTAATAGCTCCTACCCCGCAAATACCCGCGCCGGAAGAAACTATAATCACTTGTTTTCCCAACTTCATCAGTTCATTTGTCTGCTCTACTATATTATGTAATATAGTATTATTAACAGTTCCATTATCAGAAGACAGTACATTGCTTCCTATTTTGATGACTACTTTTCTGCTGCTTCCAATAATTTGACTAATTTTGCTCATTTTTACTATTTCCCTTCCATTTTCCATTACATTATGTTAACTATAATTATAACCCATTTATATAATGCTTTTCAATAGGAAATAGTGAAAAATACTACTTGTTTATTGTATAAAGGGATCAAAATAATAAGCATTCTGCAAAAAAAAAATTATTTTTTTCGATTTTTTTCGACGTATACTTGCAAACAAAGAAATAATTGTTTATAATTAGCATGAGATTCATCCCCCTGATGATCTCATTAATCTCTAATCCCAAAATACCCCTTTTGAACAAAATAGACTGCTCCCCTGCAGTCTATTTTGTTTTTTTGTTTTTTTTGATATAATGGGTATAATTAAAATAGGTGGTGATTATTTCGCATTATATAAAAGAATATTGTCCAGATGAGTTGTACAGTTCAAAAACTTTTGATTTTTACTTCAAATGTTTGAATGTTGGCGTACTGGATATAGAAACAACCGGTCTTAGCCCTGATCATTCAGCCTTCATATTGGGAGGCCTGCTTTGTTATAAAGAAAAAACCTTCGAGCAGTATTTTGTTGAGCATTTCTCTGAGGAAAAGCAGGTACTGGAAAATTTCCTGGAAAGAATCAAAAATCTTGATGTTATACTTACTTATAACGGTCAAAGTTTTGATATGCCTTTCATCCTTAAAAGAGCGGAAAAACTGGGGATTGATATAGAATTCAAATTGCCCTATAACTTGGACCTTTATTTAGTCTTAAATACACATTCCCATTTAAGAAAAATACTTCCTAACTTAAAGCAGAAAACAATTGAAAACTTTATGGGGCTTTGGACTGATCGGACTGATGAAATTTCAGGTAAAGAAAGCATCGATTTATTTTACAGTTATTTGAAAAATCGCGATTATCAGATTAGAGACATTATCCTGCTCCACAATAGAGATGACGTATATCAACTTTCAAAACTGCTTCCTGTTATTGAAAAAGCTGATTTCCATAAAGCGATGCACTGTATGGGTTTTATTATCAAACCTTCCTCTGACTTTATTGATTCTGACAATTTGCTTAAAATAAGCAAAATATTCATTACTGGAAAAGAATTATCTGCCATTGGAAATCAGGGTAATATGGCTATGGATTATTCTTCTTTCGGCAGCAGCAAAGCCAATTTTAAACTGAATTTCAACAAAGCAAAAAGTTCTTTTCAGTTTTCAATACCGTTACAGGCTATAAACGGCAATATTTTTTTAGATACTCGAAAATTTTTAAGCACGTATCAGGAGCTTGAAAAATATGCTTTTTTTGAAGAAGATTTCCTTATTCTAAAAGTTGAAAATCATATTAATTATCTGGAAACAAACCATTTTATAAAACTATTTTTAAACAGTTTAGGAGAAGTGTGATTATGAGAACACGATCAAGACTGGACCAGGTATTCGCTGATGCTTTCCCTGTTCCCTTTGATGAAAAATCAAAATTTGTTTTTTTTAGTGATCAGCACCGGGGAGATGACAGTCTTTCCGATGAATTTGGAAGAAACAAGCATATATTCAACCATGCCCTCGAATATTATTATGACAATGACTTCACTTACGTTGAAGTCGGAGACGGTGATGAACTCTGGGAGCATTCAAATTTCGAACATATAAGAAGCGCTCATGCTAAAACTTTCGATATGCTCAAGAAATTTTTTGATTCCGGGAGAATGCTTATGATTTTTGGAAATCATAATATGCTTTTCAAACACAAGAAGAACGTCGAAAAATATTTATATCATGTTTATGATGAATATTTAGGAGAAACAATTGATCTTTTCCCAGGTATAGATGTGCATGAAGCCTTAATACTGACTCATCGGAAAACCGGCCAGGAGGTTTTTGTAGTTCATGGACATCAGGGAGACTTATTAAACGATGGCCTTGCCTGGGTTTCTTACCTGCTGATACATTTTTTGTGGCGTTTTATGCATTTAGTTGGTGTGAAATATGCGGCAAGTCCTGCGAAAAGCAGAAGGAAACGGCATAAAGTCGAAAAAAACTTTACCAAATGGAACCAAGACCATGATATAATATTAGTTTGTGGTCATACTCACAGACCAAAATTTCCACGTGTTGGTGAAGATGCCTATTTTAATTGCGGATGCTGCATGCACCCGCGGGGTATCACTTGTCTTGAACTTATGTATGGGCAGATAATTTTAGTGAACTGGAGTGTTGGTACAAAAAGAGACGGGACCATGTATATTAAAAGGACTGCTGTTCAAGGTCCGGAATCCATTGAACTTTTCCAGAAACATCCTAATGACAAGGAGGACTTCGAAAATGAATTATAATGAAATGACAAAACAGATTAAACTGGATAGTTATATGATGTCTTCCCTTTCATCTCAAATAAGAAATAAAGCATTGTTTAATATTAAAGATGCTCTTCTTACAAAAAAAGACGAGATTTTCCTTGCAAATAAAGAGGATTTGGAAAATGCTGAATTAAGCAATGAGCCAACTCCTATATTGAATCGCTTAATTTTTGATTCACATAAGCTAAATGGTGTTATTGATGGGATTTCCAGTTTGATTTCTTTAAAGGATCCTCTCTTCAATCTGCAGCTTGTCAGAGAATTGGATCAGGGTTTACTTTTGAAAAAAGAAACCTGCCCTATTGGGGTCATCGGAGTGATTTTTGAATCAAGGCCAGATGCACTTGTACAGATTTCAACCCTTTGCATAAAAAGCGGGAATTGTTCTATTCTTAAAGGTGGTAAGGAAGCAGCAAAAACAAATAAAATTTTATTTGATGTCATTTACACCGCAGGGATTGATGCAGGTCTTCCAAAAGGTTTCATGACACTGATAGAAAACAGAGCGGATATTGATGAATTAATCAAGTGCCACGATTCAATCGATCTGCTGATACCTAGAGGATCAAACGAATTTGTGCAATATATAATGTCTAACTCAAAGATTCCAGTTATGGGACATGCCAACGGCATCTGTCATATATATGTTGACCAGTCCGCCGATCTGGATAAAGCTTTACCTATCATTATGGATTCAAAGACCCAGTATGTTACTGCGTGCAATACTTTGGAAACCTTACTGGTGCATAAAGATATAGCGGCTGAGCTTTTACCGGCTTTACAGAACAGCAGCTATGCAGGAAACGTTGAACTTCGAGGCTGCCCTAAAACGCTTAAAATCATTGATTGTTTTCCCGCAACAGAAGAGGATTTTAAAACTGAGTATTTAGATTTTATACTTTCCATAAAAATTGTAGATGATTTAGATGAAGCAATAAATCATATTAATAAATACGGCTCGCATCACACAGATTGTATTGTCACTGAAATAACCGAGGATGCTTCTAAATTTATGGCTTTAGTTGATTCCGCAAATGTATACCAGAACTGCTCCACCAGATTCGCAGATGGTTACAGATACGGCTTTGGTGCTGAAGTTGGAATCAGTACCGGTAAACTTCATGCCAGGGGTCCGGTTGGCCTTGATGGTCTGGTAACTTATAAATATAAGCTTTTTGGCAACGGTCACATTGTGGCAGACTACGCCTGCGGGCGGAAAAACTTTAATTTTGTAGACAAGTAAGGAGAAAGAATGATAAATGTAAATAACTTAAGTATTAACTTCGGTGGAACAAACCTTTTTAAAGATGTAAATTTGAAATTTGTTCCAGGGAATTGTTATGGCATAATAGGTGCCAATGGGGCAGGTAAATCAACCTTCCTAAGAATACTATCCGGAGATTTAGACCCCTCCACCGGTGATATCTCAATCGGTAAAAACATGAGAATGTCAGTACTGAAACAGGATCACTATGCCTTTGATGAATTCACAGTAATTGATGCAATAATACAAGGGAATAAAACCCTTTATGACATAATGGTTGAAAAAGATGCGTTGTATGCAAAAGAAGATTTCAGTAATGAAGATGGGATAAGAGCTTCTGTCCTGGAAGGTGAATTTGCAGAACTTGGGGGCTGGGAGGCCGAATCAGATGCAAGCAGGCTTCTGCAAGGCTTAGGTTTGAGCCAGGATATTTTATCCGTTGAGATGTCTTCTTTAACTGAAAAGGAAAAAGTAAAAATATTGCTTGCGCAAGCTCTCTTTGGCAAGCCGGAAATAATTTTACTTGATGAACCTACGAATGGTCTTGATATTTTAGCCATTAACTGGCTTGAAGACTTCTTATTGGACTATGAAGGAACGATGATTGTCGTTTCCCATGACAGACATTTTTTAAATACTGTATGTACCAGTATAGTGGATGTCGATTTTGGGAAAATTAAAATGTATGTTGGCAACTATGAATTCTGGTATGAATCCAGTCAACTCCTGCAAAGAATGTTAAAGGATCAGAACAAGAAAACAGAAGATAGGGTAAAAGAACTTCAAAGCTTTATTCAAAGGTTTTCAGCGAATAAAAGTAAATCCAAACAAGCAACTTCAAGAAAAAAATTACTTGATAAAATAAATATAGACGAAATGCCTTCTTCTTCAAGAAGGTACCCTTTCGTAGGGTTCAAGGCGGATAGAGAAGTTGGCAAAGAAATACTAACTATTGAAAATCTCAGCAAAACCATTGACGGGGTTAAGGTTCTGGATAATATTAATTTAAGAATTAATAAAGATGATAAGATAGCTTTCGTCGGAGAAAATGAAATAGCGAATACTACCTTATTTAAAATACTAATGGAAGAAATCGAACCCGATGAAGGCACTTTTAAATGGGGGATTAGCACTTCCAGGTCCTACTTCCCTCGCGAGAATGCGCAGTTCTTTGATGATTGCGATTTAGACCTGGTTAAATGGCTAAGCCAGTTTACTGAGGAAACCACCGAAACTTTCATGAGAGGATTTCTTGGGAAAATGCTTTTCTCCGGTGATGATGTTTTTAAAGAAGTCAAAGTACTTTCAGGTGGAGAAAGAGTTCGATGTATGCTTTCAAGAATGATGCTTTTCGGATCAAATGTCTTAATACTGGATCAACCGACAAATCATTTGGATCTTGAATCAATCACTGCATTAAATAATGGGCTGATTGATTTTAAAGGGATACTTTTGTTTGCTTCACATGATCATGAATTTATTCAGACTACGGCAAACAGAATTATAGAAGTTTACGATGACGGACACATCGTGGATAAATATTCAAATTATGATGACTTCGTTGAAGAATTTGGTAAATAATTTGCTTTTTTCTGAATATTCAAACTTTGGCATTTAGCCATTTTTCGGAGTTATTAATATTGACTAAAATTTGGCAAAGTGTTATATTTGAGATGAAGTGTTTCACTTTATATTCACATAAAAAATATATAAAATTTAAAAAAGGAGAAAAAATGGCAAAATTAGTTCAGCAATATATTGATATTGCTAAAAAGAAAAATCCTGGTGAACCTGAATTCATTCAAACAGTTGAAGAGGTTCTTACTTCATTAGAACCAGTTCTTCAAAGACATCCTGAATACATTAAATCAAAATTAATCGAAAGATTAGTTGAACCTGAAAGAGGCATCAGTTTTAGAATCGTTTGGGTTGATGATGCTGGTGAAGTGCAAATAAACAAAGGCTACAGATACCAGTTCAGCAGTGCTATGGGGCCTTACAAAGGCGGCTTGAGATTTGCACCAAGTGTATACCCTGGTATCATTAAATTCCTTGGATTTGAACAAATCTTTAAAAACGCGTTAACAGGACTTCCACTTGGTGGCGGTAAAGGCGGAGCTGACTTTGATCCTAACGGCAAGTCAGATGCTGAAGTAATGAGATTTTGCCAGGCTTTCATGACAGAATTATATAGACATATAGGCCCTGAATGTGACGTTCCTGCCGGCGACCTTGGTGTTGGCGCAAGAGAAATCGGATATCTGTATGGACAATATAAGAGAATTGTCAACAGATTTGAAGGTGTTCTTACAGGCAAAGGTTTGACTTGGGGCGGATTAAACGGAAGATCAGAAGCAACTGGATACGGAATTGTTTACTTTGCCAATGCAATGATTGAAGCTAACAGTGAAAAGCTTGCAGGCAAAAAGGTTGTTGTTTCAGGTTTCGGCAATGTAACCTGGGGTACAGTCAGCAAGCTTGAACAGCTTGGTGCTAAGGCAATTACTATTTCAGGTCCTGACGGATATATCCTTGACGAAGACGGCGTTCTTGGTGAAAAGGTTGATTTCCTTCTTGAACTGAGAGCTTCAGGGAAAAATATTTGTGCTCCTTATGCAGAAAAATACAAGAGTGCTAAATTCTTCCCTAAAGAAAAACCTTGGGGAGTTAAGGCTGATCTTTATATCCCATGTGCTATGCAAAATGAGATTCATATTGAAGATGCTAAAAAAATCGTTGCTTCTGGTGCTAAATTTGTATGTGAAGGTTCTAACATGCCTACAACAAATGAAGCTCTTGAATATATGATGGAAAAAGGAATCATTGTTGGTCCTTCAAAGGCTGCCAATGCTGGTGGTGTTGCCTGCTCCGCTATCGAAATGGGACAAAACGGCTCAAAATGCTACTACACTCCTGAACGTGTTCATGCTGAGCTTAAAGCTATCATGATTAACATTCATGATATATCAGCCGCTGCATCAAAAGAATACGGTTTTGGCTACAACCTGGTTGCCGGTGCTAATATCGCTGCTTTTTTGAAAATTTCAGAAGCTATGACTCAACAAGGTCTTGTATAAACGATAAGTAGATTTAAACCATAAATAGAAATGAGCGTATCCTAGGATACGCTCATTTCTAT
>JAENWH010000468.1 GCA_016650135.1 Peptostreptococcaceae bacterium | reverse complement strand
TCAAAAAAATTTACAGACAAGCTGGATACTTGTTTTGCAAAGGGATACTTTGACATTACAAATGAACCTGATTTAGCTTATCCATACCTTTATAACTATATTAAAGGAGAAGCCTGGAAAACACAACTACAAGTTAGGAAGTTAATCAACGAAAATTTCAGGAATACCCCTGATGGATTGCCGGGGAATGATGATTGTGGCACTCTATCTGCCTGGTTGGTATTTTCAATGATGGGTATTTATCCCGATTGTCCAGGCAATACCAATTACCAAATTACAGCTCCTGTTTTTGATCGAATAACAATATTGCTTGATCCACAATACTATCCGGGAAAGACGTTTACCATTTCAACTGAAAACGCTGATGAAAATATGCATTTGATTGATGCAATTCAACTTAACGGAAAGAAGTATGAAAAATATACGATAAACCATCAGGAAATAATCAAAGGAGGCAACCTGAGTATTAAACTTAAACCATAATTGCCATGGATAACTTTTTAGTTATACCCCTTTCAGTAATGAACAGATTGTCATTTTAAAACCAGAAATAGAAATTATGAAATATCGCATTATAAAATTAACGTATATTTTGGGATTATTGTTAGCCTTTCCTCAATTTTCCATTGCATTGGATTGGGAAGGAATACCGAAAATACTTAACATGTCCGATGCCGTTCAGCCAGGAAAAACATTCAGAATAAATGGATTTGGTTTTGTGGAAAGTAATAAAATAGAAATTGCTATTGATCGGAATTTTGATGGATCCACAATTTCAGAACCGTCAATTAGAGCCATTAAACCAGAAATAATACAAACAGATAGAAATGGAAATTTCATTGTAGCCATATTACCCATTGATGCATCCCCGGGAGTATATTCTGTCTGGGTCAAAAATAATGTAGGATGGAGTTTACCGAAAAAACTTAATGCTGCAAGAGCATTATTTTTATCCGAGCGTGAAGCCTTCGAAGGACTGTCAATGAAAGTCGTTGGTAGAAATTTTGACTCTAAAGAGTTTGGCGTAACTTCAGAGATAGAGCTAACAAAAGTAAGACTTACCAACGGTACTAACAGTAATTATAATGTTAGGGTTGATAATTTTAATCCATATTGTATAACTTTTACCATTACGAATATACCAAGAGGAGAATATTTAGTTGAAGTGTCAAATGATGGTGGCGTAAATTGGGGTAGACTCGACAACGGTCAAAAATTAATGGTTTTGAATAAGCCCAAAGGTACTGCAAACGAGTTTGACCCTCTTGGAATGGGCGTATCATGGATTAGCCACTTTAACTGGACCAATATATATCGGGTTCCTGTTTCAGATGGCTCTGTAGATGTAACTAAATCAGTTCAATTACTTGTAAATAAAGTGGGTACTGACAAGAATGGTGGAATTGTATATTTTCCCAATGGAACCTATAAAATTGCCAGGTTGGATTTACCTAAAAATGTAGTACTGAAGGGTGAAAGCAAACTGGGGACAATAATCAGTTATTGTGGAAAGGACAAAGATTTTATAACCTGCACAGGAACTGCAATTACTGATGGGCATGTGGGCATTGCCAATATGAGCATAATAGTACCAAAGGAAGTGAAAACAAGGCCGGATATATTTATTAATCTCGGTCAGTCGGTCATTTGGCAGGGAGTTGAAAATACCCAAAGCCGAACAGCTTCGGAAATGTTCATCTACAATGTGAAATTGGATTATGATTTTACAGAAACGAAGAAAGATCGCAGGGGACTTCCTTCGTGCGTTATTGGCCGGGAACGGTTTTATATAGCGAACTGCGATTTCAAAGGATTTCATTTGGAATCACATAACTACGTAAGTGAATATGTGACAGTTAAAAATAACAATTTTGAATTTGGTCAGGGCGTATTCATCTATACAGGAGACTATCTTTTCCTTGAAAACAATAACATAATAGGTCATAAGGAAATCAACAGAGAGAAACATGGATTTATG
>JAENWH010000354.1 GCA_016650135.1 Peptostreptococcaceae bacterium | reverse complement strand
TTCTTTCATATTTAAGTCTACCTTTCTGATTATGAACACCCCATTTATACATTCTTATGAGGTATATTTTACACTATATTTTTTTTATTTGGGACATAATCAAAAACGGTATACCAAGACATTATCATAAACGGATCATACATTATATCTTTTTCATACTATTATTCTTGCTAAAGTAAGTACACTTTGATATCCTATAATGAGGTAACCCAAATACAAGGATTGCATATGTTATGTTAGTATAGAATGGCAAAATATATTCCATAATAGGAATTAAGAAAATAGGGAGATTGGTGTTTATGAAAAAAGTAATACCATCATTATTAGTGTTAATACTTATAACAACTTTGTTTACAAGTTGCACAACAAATAAGAAAGATTTAAGTACTGAGGACAAACCTTTAATTGTAGGAATGGAACTTGCATATCCACCTTTTGAAACAAAAGACGCAGCAGGAAATCCAAGTGGTGTCAGCGTAGATTTGGCAAAAGCTTTAGGTGAATATTTAAAAAGACCTGTGAAAATTGAAAATACTAATTGGGATGGACTTGTTCCGTCACTTCAGACTGGAAAGATAGATGTTGTTATATCTTCTATGACTATTACTGATGAACGTAAAAAGGTTGTGGACTTTTCCATACCATATGCTCATTCCTATCTTGCATTATTAGTAAATAATAACTCCACTATAAATAAAATTGAGGACTTAAATCAAGAGGATATAATTATAGATGTTAAAAAAGGGACTACGGGATATATATATGCAACAAATTTTTTGACAAAAGCAAAAATAAATGCGCTTTCTTCAGAAAATGCATGTGTTACAGAAGTTACTCAAGGAAAAGCAGATGCTTTTATTTATGATCAGCTAACAATTTACCGCCAGAATCAGTCTAATAAGGATACTACAAAGGCTATATTAATACCATTCCAGGACAGTGAGAATTGGGGAATGGCTGTTAAGAAGGATGATTCTGCTCTATTAAATAAAATAAATGATTTTCTAAAAGAATACAAACAAAAAGGTGAATTTAATAATCTTACAAGTAAATATATGCCAGAGGAAAAACAAATATTTGATAAACTTGGTTTCCCATGGTTTTTCGATTAAGGAGATAATATGCGATATACAACTTATAAAAAGCCCACGGTTATAAATAAGGTTTTAAGTTCCATTAGTGTAGTTCTAATTCTCATTGGTTTTGTTTGGTTATCTGTGTATTCAGCAGGCCTAGAATTAGATTTTACAACGCTCTTTCAATATAGACAGCGATTATGGCAGGGATTTCTGATGACGATAGCAATATCTATTGGAAGTCTAATAATAAGTCTATTTATTGGTTCATTAACTGCTATTTTTCAGAATTCAAAAATATTAACAATAAATTATTTATGCAAGATTTATGTACAGTTAATAAGAGGTACACCACTTTTGGTACAAATCTATATTTTTTATTATATTATTGGCACCGCTTGGGGTGTTGACAACCGATACTTATCTGGAATTATAATTCTTTCAATATTCGAAGGAGCCTACATTTCTGAAATTATTAGAGGTGGCCTGGAAAGTATTGATAATCAGCAATATGAGATAGCTAAAGCTATTGGGCTTACCCCTCTAAAAACTTTTCAGCTTGTTACGTTCCCTATTTTAATGTCAAGAACATTACCAGCACTTGCAGGTCAATTTTCATCTATAATAAAGGATTCGTCACTACTTTCTGTAATTGCTGTGATTGAACTTACACAAACAATACAGGAAATATCTGCAGACAACTTTCGAATGTTCGAAAATTATATATTTGTTGGATTCTTATACTTTATACTTACTTTTTTCATATCAATGTTATCTGGAATGTTTGAAAGGAGGTTTAAGCATGAATATAGAGCTTAGACGTATAACTAAAAGTTTTGAAGATAAAGTAGTATTACAAGATATATGCTTTGAAGATGATATTAACTCAATTGCCATTATTGGTCCCTCTGGAGGTGGCAAGTCTACTTTGCTTCGTATAATTGGTGGGCTACTTGTACCGAACTCTGGCGAAATGTATATTGATGGTCAGAAAATTGATTTTAATGAAAAGTTACTGCAAAATTATAGAAGAAATATTGGATTTGTATTTCAATCTAAGGGTCTTTTTGAGCATCTTACAGCTATTGAAAATGTTACACTTCCACTTATACATAGCTTTGGCATAAATAAAATACAAGCAATACAAACAGCTAATAAGCTATTTGAGAGGTTTGGGTTATCAGAGGAGAAGGACAAATATCCATTTCAGCTCTCAGGGGGTCAACAGCAGAGAATCTCCATAGCAAGGGCAGTTGCTGTAAAACCAAAGCTTTTATTACTGGATGAACCAACCTCAGCCCTTGATCCAGAGTATACTTCGGAAGTACTAGATATGTTGGGTGAGCTTCAAAATGATGGTCTAAAAACTATAATTGTAACTCACGAAATGGGTTTTGCTAAAAACGCTTGTGAAAAGGCCATATATTTAGCAGATAATAAAATAATTGAAAGTGGTAAAAGCTCTGAAATATTCGAATTCCCTAAATCAGAGCAACTAAATAGTTTTTTAAATAAGATACTTGAGTGGAAAATATAATAACCACTAGAATGCATATCAGACCTGAAGCATAAAAATATAGCCCTTGTATATCAAGGGCTATAAGTTTTTTTCGAAAAACTTTTTCTTAAATGCCTCTGGACAACACCACAGATCAAATGTTATGATAATATTGGAAAGGTAGGTGGGGCACAAT
>JAENWH010000412.1 GCA_016650135.1 Peptostreptococcaceae bacterium | reverse complement strand
TGCTTCCCCGCTCCTGTATACTCTGTTTCCTGCACAATAATTGTTTTGTTTTGATTTATTTCCTGTGCTAATGCAAATGCCGCTGCAAGGGCAGTATTCCCTGCCGGCCCTTTTTCTAATCCTTCAAGACTTGCCAATGCTTCTGTTATATAAAATACGCTACCCTGTGCTATAGTTACATATCTATCCATATATCTAAGCGGTCTTGCTGCAGATCTTGGAACATCAGATCTGTCAGGCCACGAGGAATATGGAACTCCAAACCCAGTGTGCCCAGTTGTAAATGATTTCTTGTTGAATGCTGTATCAGATGCCATATGAAGCCCCGCCAGCGAAACAGAAGCTGCAACTATTGTCGAATGTGCTCCTGCCTTTGCAAGACCTCTTGCCGTTCCAGTCAGGTTACCACCTCCTGCATTAGTACAAACAACTACATCTGGATCTTTGCCATATTTTTCTCTGAATTGCATGGATATTTCATAACCAAGGGTTTCAACCCCGCCTATTCCAAATGGAGTGTAAAGCGAAGCATTAAAATATCCCGTTTCTTCTAGTAGCAAAAGAAATTTATAAAAAAGCTCAGGTCCAACTGAAAGTTGAACGACTTCAGCTCCTAGTGCTTCGCATTTTCTAGCTTTTTCAATAATTTCAGGTTGGCCAACTCCTTTAGAATCATAACATTCCTGTACAATAATACACTTTAAACCTGCGATTGCAGCTTGTGACGCCACTGCTGCACCATAGTTTCCGCTTGTTGCGGATATTACTCCTTTATAGCCCAACTTTTTCGCATGATATACCGCAGTGGCAGCTCTTCTTGCTTTAAAGCTTCCCGAAGGATTGCACGCTTCGTCCTTGATAAATATCCTCGCGCCCTTTCCCTTTGGAGCACATGATCTCGCAAGTGCAGTAATATTTTTCAATTCAAGGATGGGGGTATTCCCTACGTTGACACCGTATTGAATCTTTTGCATTTCTTCAAGAGAATATCCAGTCTCCCGCATCATTTTTTCGTAATCAAAGGCAATAGAACCGCTTTCAAATTTTGAGTAGTCAATTCCAACAGATTTGATCATTATTTCTGGTTTACGCGCCATTACGGATGCATAATCATTTGCTTTCATCATTATCTGTCACCTCCGAATACAATGTCTCTTGTCTGCTTGTCAATTACAAGTAGTTCTGGAATGAACTTCCCATAATCATGTGTGTAATAAGGGTTTACCTCAATCAGCTTTCCCTCTTCTTTTCGTCCTGTAACCGTTTCTATTTCTACGTTTTCGCCCATTTCTGAATCTTTCATCAGAAATCCCTTTACCCAAAGTTCTAATGGTACTTTTTTTGTATCATCCGGAACTTGAGGGGCTCTCTCTGATGGCTGCAGAATAATTTTATAAATTCTTACCCATTCTCCTTTATTTACCATTTTATCATCTCCTGTTTTACAATTTTGGCTTCTGGATCGATCATGTTTCTCATGTCCCCCATAATAGCTCTTGGAACCGGAAGATCTATCATTGTTTTTAGACCTGGTCTGGCATTGATAACATGAGGAATCATATTTACACACATTGCAATTGTCCCAATTCCTCCTGGCACTTCTGGAGAGTTTACCATATTAATGTTAGGGGTTCCCTTTATTATAACATAGTCTCCAGTTTGAATTCCAACCTGTTCAGGTTCAATCTGCTGTGGATGATCCATTTCGATTTTCAGTTCTCCGTCAACATATCCAAACCCCTTCATTGCGCAACCGGCAACATTACCAGCCTTAGCAAAGCCATAAGGTGATTTTCTGTCTACGTCTGTCATAATTGGTTCCATTGATTGAGTTACTTTCTCAACATCCCAGCCAATAGCCTCTGCAATCATTCCAATGGATTCGTGGAATCCAACGTGTCCGGAAAGATGTCCGGTTTTAACACCATCCAAAAATTCTTCTTTTGTGCTGCCAATTCCCTGCTCTTCCATTACAACTGGTCCGAATGGGGATAAGCTATTCACTCTTCTTGCGGTAATATGCTCAACTTCTTCGCAACATCCTGTCATTAAGACAACTAAAAGATCCATAATAAGTCCTGGATTGATTCCTGTTCCTAAAATTGAAACGCCATTTACTTTTGCTATCTCATCCAGCATTTTTGCTTCTTCTGGAGACTTTGCTTTAGGATATGACATCTCTTCAGCCGAGGATACAACATTAATTTTTCTTTCCAATACAAATTTCAGTCTGTCGAAAGCCTTCTTAGTATATGAATCTGTACAAGTCAGAACCACGTCTGCAGCACCTTCCTTGATTATATCTTCAGGTGTTCCGATTATTACATCCGGTCTGCTTCCTCTT
>JAENWH010000250.1 GCA_016650135.1 Peptostreptococcaceae bacterium | reverse complement strand
TGATTAAAAAGTTCCTTGCTTTTATTATTGAAAGAAAAAGTAAAATCGCAGGTCACCATTTAATAAACGACTATTATACACTTTTAACTAAAGTTGATACCGAAATGGGGAAAATGGGTTGTGAATCTTTATTTAATACCAGTTTTGATACATCTTTAGCACAATATGTTCTTGACCCCTCAAGAAGCAACTACGAAATCAAAACATTGATTTTTGAATATTTCCATGAAGAAATTGAAAGCGAAGGCGATTTTATTAAGACTGTCGGCCAACTTGATTTATTTAATGATTCTAGTCAAAACTTTGCTGTTTATGGTAATAAATGGTGTCAGGCAGTATCTAATTTAAAAAAAGTTCTTGAAGAAAAAATCAGTAAAGAAAATCTGGAACAAATTCTGTATCAGGTAGAACTGCCTTTAATCGAAGTCTTAGCTTCAATGGAAGCCAATGGATTTGCAACTAACAGACAAGAACTGCTAACGACAGGGGAAGAGCTGGCAAGACGGCTTGATCTTTTAACAGAAACCATTTATACCATGTCTGGAGAAAAATTTAATATTAATTCTCCGGCGCAGCTGGGTGTTGTTTTATTTGAAAAGCTGGGGTTAGCCACTGGCAAAAAAACTAAAACAGGTTATTCTACAGGGGTGGAGGTTCTTGAAAAACTCTTAAACAAACATGAAATTATTCAGCCTATCCTTGATTATAGAATGCTTTCGAAACTTAAAAGCACTTATGTTGAAGGACTTTTACCGTTAATAAATAAGGACCAAAAAATACATCCACATTTCCAGCAGACTGTGGCAGCAACAGGAAGAATCAGTTGTACAGAGCCAAATCTGCAGAACATTCCAATTAAACAAGAATATGGAAGAAAAATCAGAAAGGCATTTGTTACGTCCGGCCCGGAATATTCCCTTGTTGGAGCAGACTATTCGCAGATTGAACTTCGAGTGCTTGCGCATCTATCGGAAGATCCTTTGCTTATTGAGGCTTTTAATAATGGTGATGATATACATAAAATAACAGCTTCCAAAGTACTTGGAATACCGGAGGACGAAGTTACTTCGCTTCAAAGAAATAATGCAAAGGTTGTTAATTTTGGTGTCATTTATGGCATGAGTGGATTTGGGTTGTCAACAGAATTGAAAATATCCAGAAAAGAAGCGGAAAGATATATTGATGAGTATTTTATAAAATATGAAAAAGTTAAAATATATATGGACAACTTAATTGAAACGGCAAAAACAAATGGTTATGTAACAACAATATTAAATAGAAAAAGAATTATTAATGAAATTAATGCAAGCAATTATATGGTTAGACAATCCGGAGAAAGATTGGCGATGAACAGCCCCATACAAGGAAGTGCAGCGGATATTATCAAGCTGGCCATGATAAATGTATATTCTGAATTGCTAAAACATAAAACAAAATCAAAGTTAATACTGCAGGTGCATGATGAACTAATCATAGAAGCACATTGCGATGAATTGGAATCAATTAAAAAATTGATTCAGGAAGCTATGGAATCAGCCATGAATCTTAAAGTTAAGCTGGTAGTTGATGTTAATTGCGGGAATAACTGGTATGATTTAAAATAGGTAACTATGGTTATTACTGGTATAAATTTAAAGGTTGGTATAAAATGAAAATTATCGGACTAACAGGTGGCATTGGGAGTGGAAAAACAACGGCATCCCAATATTTGGCAGAAAAAGGTTTTCCAGTCATTGATGCTGATCAAGTGGCAAGAGAAATTGTTAAACCTGGAATGAAGGCAACAAAAACTATTGAATTAGAGTTCGGTAGTGATATGATTAATCCTGATGGCAGTCTGAACCGGGAAAAATTAGGGAACGCTGTTTTTTCTGACAGTAAAAAGCTGATTAGATTAAATAAGATAACACATAAAGAAATACTGGATAAAATAAAGACAAAAATCCTGGAGTTGGAAAACGATAATTTGAATCTAATATTTATTGATGCCCCCTTATTGTTTGAAACGGGCATTGATTCTATGGTTCATGAAACCTGGGTGATTGATACTCCAGTGAATTTAAGAATTGAAAGAGTGAAAAAAAGAGATTCAATGGATGATGAAAAAATTGAATCCAGAATAGCAAATCAAATGGAACAGCATTTAAAAAACATTAAAGCTACAATTGTTATTGACAATTCATTGGGTAAGGAGGAGCTGTATAAAAAAATTGATCAGCTGATAAAAAAGTATGAAGCATAATTATTTATATAAATTATTATCAATTATTCTGGTTTTCTTACTGGTTCTGTCGGTTGGAGGCTGTTCAAAGACAGCGGATTTTTTTGATTATCAAAAGGAACCAGAAACTATATATAAAACAGCAAATAAGGCGTATATGTCAATGGGCAGAGTTAAAACATTGAATCCTGTCATTTCAAAGGACAAGGATGTTTATTATATAGATAAGCTTATTTACAACAGTTTATTTAAACTGGACGAGAATTTGCTCCCTCAAAATGATCTGGCAGAATCATATACCTATGATAATGATAAAAATAAAATAACCATTAAAATTAAAAATGGATTAAAATGGTCAAATGGAGAACCACTTACCGCAAATGATGTTAAATTCTCTGTAGATGCATATAAAAAGGCCTCCTTTACTAAAGCAGGCCTTTATTCGGATCAAGTTGCTAATATTAGATCGGTTTCAGTAGTTGGGGATTCCGTTATTATTAATTATATGAATAATGACGATGTATCTCTGGAAAATTTAATTTTCCCAATTATACCTAAAAGTGATTTCAAAAATATCAATGAAGTTCTTAAGCAAAACGAAAAATTCGTGCCGACAGGGTCAGGTTCTTATGCTGTTGATAGTTATAATCCGTACTCGGAACTGATTCTTAAAGCAAATGAATACTATACAGGTGTAAAACCTGAAAATGTTTTAATTTTTAAAGTGGTTCCAAATGACGGAGAAACCATTCATTTGATTGAACCAAATTTAATTACGGTTGCCTATTCCGAAAAAATTACAAGAGATGTTGATTTTGCAAATCTAAATTCAAATATGGAATCTTATCTTTCAAATGAAGTGGATTGGGTTGGATTTAACATGAATAAAATGCCTTTGTCTGACATGAAAATCCGGCAGGCAATTGCAAAGTCAATCGATACCAAAAGCATCCTTGAAAGTGCATATTACGGAAATGGTGTTCTTTGCGACAGCATCTACTATCCAGGCTATTGGGGGATAAAAAACACTGGGAGCATCTATCAGTTCGATAAAGCCAAGGCAACACTACTTTTGGAAAAAGCCGGCTATACTGATTTAAACAATGACGGAATTTTAGAGGATCGATATGGCAAGGAATTTATTATAGATATTCTTGTTAATAGTAATAATGAGCCAAGAGTTGCAGCCGCAGAGATTATAAAGAAAAATCTTGCAAAAATTAAGATAAAAGCAATTATTACAACTGTTGAATTTGAAAAATATAACAGTTCTATTTCAAACGGGGAATTTGATATTTATATTGGTGGCAGTAAAATGGCAGAAAATTATGATTTGAGAAGCTTATTGAAATCATATAATGGGAACCCTGTAGGATATAAGAATATAACTGTAGATAAATACCTTGACCAGTTAAAATCAGGAATTAGCAGCGAAGAAAAAATAGCGATTTACAAAAAGCTTAAGGCAATATTATCCGAAGAAATACCTTATTATCCTTTAGTTTATAAAACATACGGGGTGATTACATCCATAGCTTTTATTGGAAAAGTATCGCCTATGTTTAACAATATTTATATTGGCGCAGAAAAATGGTCTTATAAATACGAAGAAAAGCAAACCACTTCTT
>JAENWH010000560.1 GCA_016650135.1 Peptostreptococcaceae bacterium | reverse complement strand
ATTGAAAACTTTGTTAAGTATAGAAAATAATTATCGTTTTTTCATTGCAAATCCTGTAATATTCATTGCAAATCCAATTATTGTCAATAGTCCTCAGGGAAATCGCCTTTAAAAAAGTTCTGGAATATTTGTCGATTGCATCAATTGATTATCTTTATAATCAATTGATGGTTTAGCGTTAAAAAAATGACAAATCAAACGCGAAAATCTCTATTGAACAAAATGTTTTACTGGATAAATATTTTACAACATTGGAAGACCCACGAAGAACAAACAAAGGCCATTTCTATTATCCCCTTAACGAGATTCTTTTTCTGGTAATTTCTGCCGTTGTTAGTGGTTATCAAGATTGGACTTCCATCCAGATTTTTGGGAATGCGAAGCTCAATTGGCTCAGGCGCTTTTTCCCATATCGACATGGAATACCTTCACACGATGTGATTGGCAAGCTCTTTAGTAGTTTGGACCCCAATCGGTTTAATGAGTGTTTCATCAATTGGATCAACTCCATATCAGAACTGACCAAGGGAGAGGTTATTGCTATTGATGGAAAGACGATTTGCGGATCTGGCGATGCCGATAAGGTTCATTCAGCATTCCATGTTGTTTCTGCATATGCTGCCGAAAACCGTTTATGCCTTGGTCAAATAACGGTGGATCAAAAACAGAATGAAATTGTTGCTATTCCTGAAATACTCGATTTACTTTCAGTACAAGGGTGTGTTGTCACCATTGATGCCATGGGATGCCAGAAGGAGATTGCAAGTAAAATCATTGAAAAGAAAGCAGACTATGTTTTAATGGTAAAGGACAATCAAAAAGAATTGAAATCTCAGGTTGAAAAAATGTTCAGGCTCCAAAAAGATTGTGAAAAGAATGAGACGATTGATGCCGGCCATGGCCGGATTGAACCCAGGTTATGTGAGGTGATCAATGACCTGACTTTTATGGACGATGTAGAGCAATGGACGGAACTTAAATCGGTAGCCCAAGTAACTTCGAAACGTTGTATCAAGAAAACGGGTGCAACTTCCGAAGAAGTGAGATACTACATATCATCGCTGGATGTTTCTTCTGCCAGAATGAACCATGTAATCCGCTCTCACTGGAGTGTTGAAAATAGCCTGCATTGGGTGTTAGATGTTGTTTTCAATGAAGATGACTCTTTAAAAAAGAAAACTCGGCTATAAATTTCAACATCGTTACAAAAGTTGCACTCGCCTTACTTGAAAAGGAGCAGACCATGAAAGCATCGAAAAAAGGAAAAAGAGAGAACGCTGCCCTGAATGATCATTATAGAGAAAAAGTACTGAGATGTTAAAAGCGATTTCCCTGTAATCTGAAGATATTAGGATTGAAAAGCGATTTAAATTTCTAAGTTTGCTGGTTAAGCTGTAAAGTTTCACCACGTTGTTAATGGAATTGCTCCCCCCTTCCTTTGCGAAGGGAGCGTAGCGACCAAAGCAAAGGAAGGGGGGAGTTTCCCAATTAAATGATAACTTGCTTAATTTT
>JAENWH010000341.1 GCA_016650135.1 Peptostreptococcaceae bacterium | reverse complement strand
GACATAGCTACAGTTGCAGGGAGATTAATAATCACTTTTTTATCTGCAGTAGGTTTCCAGATATCTATGACCTCATTACAAATACTTAATGCAAATTCCATTTCTGTCCCGGTAAAACTTTCCGGCGAGTATTCAAAACTGAAGCTGGTTTCAGGCATAAGGGCTGCATATTTGTTGAATAGAGTTGCACCTTCCTTGGCAATTTCTGAAATTTCATCTTTGCTCATTTTAAAAACCTGCTCTCTTTGCGCAAGAGAAGTCGAATTATACAAATGAACAATAGCTTTTTTAATGCCACGTAAGGACTCAAAGGTTTTTTCTATTATATGTTCTCTCGATTGGGTTAATACCTGTACTGTAACATCATCTGGAATCAGGTCCTTTTCGATCAAAGTTCGAAGCAATGCGTATTCAGTTTCTGAAGCGGCTGGAAATCCGACTTCGATCTCCTTAAAGCCCAGGCTTACAAGAAACTGAAAAAACTCCAATTTTTCTTCTAAGTTCATAGGAACGATCAGCGCCTGGTTTCCATCTCTAAGATCAACGCTGCACCAGATAGGTGTTTTTTCAACGCGATCTCTTGTGACCCATTTTGTTGTTGGGTTGGGAGGCATAAAATAGCCCACCTTGTATTTGCTGTGATTCTTCATGATTTTGCCCTTTTCTGTAAAAAAATAAGCCGCCGCCCATTGTGCATCCTACACAAGAGACGAAGGCTTAATAATAGCTTCCGCGGTACCACTCTTATTGGTATTAAAAAATACCCACTCATTTCAGTTTGCTCCAGGGTGAGATGTCTATAAGTTGTATGTAATCTTTCACCAGACGATTACTCTCTGCAATACAATAATATAGTTTATTCCTATCATTGCAATTCATATTTTAATAATGTATATTACTAATATAGTGGACAAAATAGCAGTTGTCAATAGAAAGTTGTAGAAATATACTAATAAATTATATTTTTTTTGTGAATTAGCACAAAAAAGATTGACTTTTTTAGTTAAGTAGGTATAATAATAATGTAAATTGGCTATAGTAACTAGGCTTTGAGCAAGTAGAAAAAGGAAGATAATATTATGAAGATGACGGGTGCAGAAGCGGTTGCGGAACTATTATTAGAGCAGGGAGTGGATACGGTATTTGGGTATCCTGGCGGTACTGCTTTGAATCTTTATGACGCATTATATAAATATCAGGGAAAAATCAGACATATTCTTACAGCACATGAGCAAGGTGCGGCACATGCGGCGGACGGTTATGCAAGGGCGACAGGAAAAGTTGGCGTTGTCATGGCAACTAGTGGACCTGGTGCCTGCAACCTGGTGACAGGTATTGCCACTGCGTTTATGGATAGTATCCCTATGGTTGCAATTACAGCAAATGTAGCAGACGAGCTGATTGGCAGAGATGCTTTTCAGGAAATATATATCACGGGAGTAACCCTTCCCATCACGAAGCATAATTTCTTTGTGAATAATATAAAGGACCTGCCGGATGCAATAAGGCAGGCTTTTAGAATTGCGCAATCAGGAAGAAAAGGCCCTGTGCTGGTCGATATCACCAAAGATGTGACAGGCATGATGACAAACTTTGATGCAACTGGACCCTATCTGGTGAAAGAGTTGCCAAAGGTGGAGCCTGCTGCGCTTTTGGAAATTGCCCATTTAATAAATAAAGCGAAACAGCCAATCGTTTATTATGGAGGGGGAGTTGCGGCTTCAGACGGAGGACCAGCTTTAAGGGAGTTACTTGAAAAAACTGATATGCCGGGTGCTTATACAATTATGGCAGCTGGCGTTTTGGGATATGAAGAGAAGAGAAATCTTGGACTTATTGGCATGCATGGAAGCGTTGCTTCAAATAAAACTGTGGATCAGGCGGATTTGATTATTGCACTCGGAACGCGGTTTAGCGACAGAGTCGCACAGAACATGAAGAAGTTTGGCAGTAAAGCGACCATTGTTCAGGTGGATATAGACAACAGTGAAATCAATAAGAATGTAATAGTGGATAAAAGTCTTGTTTGTGACGTGAAGGATTTTATTGAAAAGATTATTCCCATGGTTGACAAGAAGGAAAGACCTGACTGGTTTGAAAAAATTAGAAAATGGCAAGAACAATCCTATAAACCGGTGGATGATGATACCTGTTTGAAGCCACATCAGTTGATTGGAAAGATTTGTTCCATGACGGAAGAGGATGCCATTTACGTGACGGATGTTGGTCAGCATCAAATGTGGGCTGCCCAGTTTATTAAACACATCAAGCCAAAATCATTTATTACCAGTGGAGGACTTGGAACCATGGGATTTGGATATGGTGCATCCATCGGTGCAAAAATAGCCTGCCCGGATAAGCGGGTGATTCACATTACCGGTGATGGTTCCTTTCACATGAACATGAACGAGGCCTGTACAGCGGTTACCAATAATCTGCCGATAATATCAGTAATATTTAATAATAAGGTTTTGGGAATGGTTTATCAGTGGCAGGGCGTTTTCTATGGTAAAAGATATTCAGCAACAACGGTGGAAAGAAAAACGGACTACGTAAAAGTAGCGGAGGGGTTTGGAGCAAAGGGATACAGGGCTTCGAATCTTGCAGAATTTGAAAAGGTTTTTGCCAAAGCGCTGAAAGATGAAGGGCCTGTCTGGATAGAGTGCCTGATAGATAAAGAAGAAAAAGTTCTTCCTATGATACCAAATGGTGGTACTGTAGACGATATGATTCTAGGTTAGGGGTGAGGTTTATGACGCTTAAAAAAGAAGTAATAAGCATTCTGGTTGATAATCAGTTCAATGTACTGAGCAGAATCAGCAGTTTAATTGGTAGAAGAGGTTTTAACATTGATACCATTACG
>JAENWH010000163.1 GCA_016650135.1 Peptostreptococcaceae bacterium | reverse complement strand
TCATTATTTCAACTTTTGCTGCTTTAGTTGTATTTAAAATATTCATATGAGTCTCCTTATTATTTCTAACTTAATTTTTATTTTCGGTGTATTCGGTCCTTTTAAAGTGGTCACCTGAACGTGGTTTGATAAGTTTTAGCACAATCAAGGCAATTAGGGCGATGATCACCATTGCAACCAGAGTTTCAGGTTCGAAAACCCCCACAGTTTCCGTTGTACTTATGCTTTTCTGAGCAAAAATGCTTTCGAAGATTCCAACAAAAGGCTGGGTAATGTCATAAAGACCCTGCACAAAGCCATTTGTCGAATTTGCTCCCAGCAGTTTGAAAACCAGGCGAAAGGCTAATATAATCTCAATTATTCCAAAGAGAGAGCCAATAATACGTTGTGCTGTATGACTTCCATGTTTTGTATTGCTTACTTCTGTTTGTCCTGTAACTTGTCCCATTTTTCACACCTCCGATTATTATAAAATTATTAGTGATATAAAAGTTTTCTTTAAAATTTATCTGTGACCCCCAATCGATTCATGAAATTGTCGCCATGCAATGTACCTAAATTCATTATTCCCTCCTTTCCATTTTCAAATACCATTGGAATCAAGACTCTGTTCAAGATAATATTTGTATTCTGTAACCTTTTTGAGGTACTCGTTATCTTTATAATCGGGATTCTCTTTTACATACTCTTTACAACCCTCAATACTCATATCTCTGGATATTATTGTAAGATCAAAGACATCTTCATCCGCATAACCTTTACCAGCCCAGTAATCTCTCAAGTATGTCAACTCTACTACATCTTTTTCAATTTCCTGAATTGCTCTGTCATTGATTCCATCTGCATGGTAAATCGATAAGAGCAACTCATAAGAAAAATCTTTTCCCTCGCAAAGCTTCCAAATGTTCTGTTGAGTGTCTGCTGCTATTGCCACATTATAAATCGGGCTTGCATTGTCACTGTTGGAGAACGTGGAACTTAACGTATTTGAAAAAATAGGGCTTATAAATATTAATATAATAATACCTGCTATAAATGTGTATTTTGTAAATTTTTTATTAATTAACACATTCCGCACCTCCACTCAATTAAACCATATTTAGTTATTAATTCCCTACTATTCGTATAATTCTTTTATACTTTCTCAACACCCCTTTTATTCTTTCTAAAACTATTTAAATCTTTTTATCGTTAGATTATCATAAAAGGCAATAATTAATTTGTTAAGTCTTAATTCACTTTCTTAATCTGACTCTATGTTATTCTTATTTTAACTGTATGTCAATTTTTATTATAATTATTTTTCGACTTATTTTCCCATGAAAAAGTGAAATTTTAATTTTCATAATTAATCTAATCATTATATCAATTTATTTGCGATCTGGAGTGAACCCCAACAAGTGGACAACCTAATTTTTTCCCATTCTAACTTGACTCGATCAACGCAAATTTAATACTTGAAAGATTATTGCAAAGAGAGTAAAATATTATATTCAAGGTGGTGAATTTATTATGAATCAAAAGGATCAACGCCCCAACCCAGATATACTCTTGGAAGATTTGCGTTTTAATGAAAGAAGAAAAGGAAAACTGAAAATTTTCCTTGGCTATGCCGCAGGTGTAGGCAAGACCTATTCAATGCTTGATGATGCACAAGAAAAATTAAAAAGCGGTACCGATGTTGTGATAGGATATGTGGAACCCCATTCACGTCCTGAAACGATGAGATTGATAGATGGATTAGCTGCATTGCCACTTAAGGTGATACAGTATAAAAGTATTCAAATCAAAGAACTTGATTTGGACGCAGCACTTGTTAGAAAACCTGAACTAATTCTAGTTGATGAACTTGCACACTCTAATGCACCTGAAATGCGGAATAAAAAACGCTATCAAGACATAGAAGAACTTCTTAATGCGGGAATTGATGTTTATACAACGTTAAATATTCAGCATATCGAAAGTCTGAAGGATATCATACAGGATATTACTAAAGTGGTTGTGCAAGAAACCATTCCTGATTATTTTTTTGATAATGCTGATAAGGTGGAAATTATAGATTTTGTACCAGATGAGTTATTAAGACGTTTTGAAGAAGGGAAAATATACCGCCCGGCAAGGGCGGCAACTGAAATGAAATTTTTTTTCACCAAGGAAAATCTACGCCTTCTGCGTGAAATTGCTATGCGAAAAGCAGCAGACAGAATTAGCCATGATAACCAGAATGAACGACGCACTAAGGATAAATTTGTTAGTATCAAACTGCTGGTTTGTATCAATTTTTCCACCCCATCAGCAAAATCCATTAGATGGACGGCGAGAACCGCTGAAGCGTTTCATGCGCCATGGGTCGCAGTATATGTTGAAAATACAGGAGGCAGTTCTTTTAATTATAATGATAGGAACAGCCCACAGGTGAATTTGGACTTAGCAAAGCAGTTGGGGGCGGAAATAGTAAGGCTGAATGGAGATGATATTGCAGCCACTATTGCGGAATATGCGAAAATTTCTGGCATAACAAATATAGTAATTGAAAAAACCAGAAATAAAAAATCACTGAAAAGATTGTTTGAAACTGATGTGGAGGATAAGATTATTTCCATGTTGCCAAACGTTGAAGTCCATATCATTCCAGGGATTCCTCAAAAGCCGTACCGAAAGGAAAGAAGACTAAGAATTACTGATAATCTGTATTTATCATGGTCTGACGCACTTAAAACAATGGGGATTCTCTTGGCTACAGTTTTGATTTCTATTGGACTTCACACTGCTGATATTGGTGAACAAAATATTATTATGCTATTTATCTTGTCTGTGCTTGTTATTTCAAGAATTACAACTGGACATATTTATGGCATGATAGCATCTATATTAAGCGTAATGATGTTTAACTTTTTTTTCACAGTTCCCTATTATACCTTTAATGCAATACAAAAGGGATATCCCATAACTTTTGTCATTATGCTACTTGTAGCATTCATTACAAGCACTCTTACTGTTCGAATAAAAAAACAGGCGCAACTTTCGGTAGAAAGAGAGCACCGTATTAAGGTTCTTTATGAAATTAATAAAAAGTTACTGATAACAAGAGGCCTTGAAAACATAGTAATTTTGACAAATGAGTATATTACAAAAATCTTTGATCGTTCCGTAATATTTTACACTAAAGATCCAGGGAACAGTTCCGCTGGGGAGTTTATGCAATCACCTTTAGAAGCGGAGGCTTCCTTCTTGAAGAAGGAAACTGAACGTGCTGTGGCTCATTGGGTATTCCTCAATAAGAAAAATGCAGGGGCTGGTACGGATACGTTGATGGGAGCAGGAGCTTATTATATGCCAATTATTTCTCAAGCTAAAGTACTTGGTGTAATTGGGATATCCTATGCCAATGGTAAGCTTGATCAAAACAGCCGCCTATTTTTGCGAATGTTAACCTCACAGGTGGCTATGGCACTGGAGCGTCAGTCTTTATCAGATGAACAACGACGAATTGTAATTGAATCGGAAAAGGAAAAAATGAGAAGTAATTTGCTTCGGGCGATTTCCCATGATATACGAACTCCTCTAGTTGGGATTTTAGGAGCAAGTTTCACTATTATTGAAAGTGGTGAAAACTTAGACAAAAGTACTCATGACAAATTAATATTGAATATTAAAGAAGAGGCTCAGTGGCTCATACGCATGGTGGAAAATCTCTTGTCAGTTACGCGTATTAATGAAGGAACGATGAATGTTAAAAAAACACTTGAAGCTGCCGAGGAGATTGTAGAAGAGGCAATTAGAAATATTTACAAAAGATTTCCAGATCGAAAAGTATCTGTTAAAGTACCAGAGGACCTATTGATGGTTCCAATGGATGGAACATTAATTGAACAAGTCCTTATCAATCTCCTCGAAAATGCAATGAAACATTCACCAAACGACTCTATTATTGAGGTGGACGTAAAAAAAGAAAAGCAATACGCCATATTTGAGGTGCGTGACAATGGAGAAGGTATCGCAGAAAAGGATTTCCCATACTTATTTGAGAGTTATATACCAAATGGGAAACGAAGTTCTGATCCCTCAAGAGGTATGGGAATTGGCCTGTCTATATGCATGTCTATTATAAAAGCACATCATGGAAAATTGGAAGCAGTTAATAGAAAAGAAGGTGGCGCAATCTTTCTTTTTAAATTGCCGTTAGAAGAGATTGAATATTTATAATTGGCTCAACTTGGCGAAGAAACTAAAGAAAAGGAGATTTACTATACATATTCAGCACGTGACCTTAATGGTCAACAACCTGGAGAAATCGCTTTTCTGGCAAATGACCCCGGAGAAACCGAGATTGAACTTGTCTATATGCCACAAGTTCAGAAGTTTGAATGAAAAGGTTTGTTCATTTGTTTTAAGACGGATAAATTGGACGTAATGCATACTCTTGCTCAGGACAGAGGTCTTAATCCATCACCCATCGAGAACCCTGACAGCAAAACACGCTACTTCTATGTTTATGATCCAAATGGGGTATCTGTACAGTTTCATGTTTTTTAAGAGCGATTAGGCTATGTATATGGTACAATAAAGGAAATATTATAATTAGTGCTTTTATGAGAGGAGAAATCGATGAGTAGAGAAACAGAAAAAATTTTCAAAGATCTTGGAAAATATCTAAGTGATAATGAAATCAAAAATGACGAAGATTATGATAAGGCAGCAAGAGAATTCATGGATATGTATAACAGTAAAGCCCCACAGAAAAAGAGAAAAGACGCATGGGATTATTTTGATATGGCCTGTGAAGCTGAGAGTGAACAAGATGCATTGAAATATGCGAAAAAAGCATTACAACTGGATAAGAATTGCCTGGATGCCGAGGTCATGATAGAAGAACTGACAGCTGCAGATGACGAAGATTTGAAACTGAAATATGAAAAACTGATAGCTAAAACAGAAAACTATTTAAAAAAAACTGATATTATGATAGATGAAAATATCGGCCACTTCTGGGGTATCTTAGAAACAAGACCCTATATGAGATTAAGATACTCTTATGTCAATCTTTTGATTGATCAAGGCAAATTCAAAATGGCTATTAAAGAATGCGAGGGATTACTGGTATTATCAGAGAATGATAATTTAGGTGCAAGATATAAGCTCTTTAG
>JAENWH010000382.1 GCA_016650135.1 Peptostreptococcaceae bacterium | reverse complement strand
CGCGCCCCTAAGGTTAAGGCTCTCCCATTATTCCTGAAATTAAACCTACCAACTTTAGTGATAATGCCTGCATTCTTTGCTTCCTGCTCGGTCATACCAACAGATGCTATTTCAGGATTTGTATATATACAAGTAGGAACTGCATTATAATTTACTTTAGAATGAATGCCTAATGCATTCTCAGCAGCGGTTTTGCCTTCCATAAATGCAAGGTGGGCAACAAGTTTCCCACCTGTTATATCCCCTGCGGCATACACTCCTTTAATGTTTGTTTCCATGCTGTCATTTATAACTACTGCACTCTTATCTAACTTTATTGAGATATTTTCAAATATATCTGTATTAAACTTTCTGCCTACAGCTATAAGAACTTTCTCACAAGACTGAACTGTTAATTTATCATTAACAGTATAAGTTACATCAAGGCCATCAGGAATTTTTTCAATTTTATTTATATTTGCAGAAAGTTTAAAAGAAATTCCCTGTCGCTTCATGATTTTCATCATTTCCAGCGCAATTTCATTATCTTCATCAGGAAGAATTCGGCCCATTAATTCAATTACTGTTGTTTTTACACCCAAGGAATTTAACATTGTTGCAAACTCAATACCAATAACTCCTCCACCGACAATAATGATACTGCCTGGCAAATCGTTCATATCGATTGCTTCATTGCTTGTTATTACACCCTCTGTTTCGATACCTAAAATATTTGGGAGCATCGGTTTTGCACCAGTTGTTAAAATCATTTTATTGCAATTAATTTCAATGGATTTATCTTCTACCCTTACAATCAGTCTATTCTTGTTTTCAATTATTCCTCTGCCTTTTATGATTGTTATTCCTTTTGCAATCATCATTTGTTCAAGACCTATATTTAGATTTTTTACAACTCTATTTTTACGATCTACTGTTACATTCCAATTAAAACTTTCTATGCTGCTTTCAATCCCGAATTCCTTGGAAGTCTTAATAGCTTGAACTAATTCTCCTGTTTTCAAAAGTGCTTTTGTTGGTATACAGCCTCTGTTCAAACAAACTCCGCCAATCTCTTTTTCTTCTATTAAAGCAACAGATGCACCAAGTTGAGCTGCGCGTATGGCAGCAACATAACCTGCAGGACCTCCCCCTAGAACAGCTATTTCACAATCCATTTTTTTCATTTTGGTAATACCCCCATTTTCTATGCATTAAGTTTTTCTGCGTTTCTGTATAATTCTTTCACTTCGTCATTAGAAATCATTTTCGATAAAATAAATGCTATGATAATAATCCCCGGTATGTCAATCAAAAGTCTGGTTATGGCAAATTTTGTCCCTAATGAAGCAATTTCAAATAATATCATCGGGATCTTTGTAGTAGACCATGCGCCAATAAATATAAGAATATTACTAAATTTAACACCTTTTTTCATAAATACTGCCGCAATAGGAAACGCTCCATAAAGTGGGCCAGCTGCAGCAGATCCAATAAATATTGCCAGCAATATACCTTTTAAGCCTGATTTATCTCCCATATATTTTATCATTGTTTCTTTAGGGACCCATACATCAAGAAGCCCTAGAAGAATAAAGATAGGTGGAATTACAAGTAACATTTCCTTGAAAGAATATCCTGTTATTTTTAATGCATTCAATCCAATTTCCATATTAAAGGCAGTAAATATTAAAATTAAAAATACAGCTATCAGAAATGCCCTATATCGCTTTAGAATTTTTTTCATATGCCAGTCACCACCAAACTAATAACATAAGCTACTAAAAATGAAAAAATAAACGCTAAAACGTTTCTCAGTATGGTAAGTTTTTTTCCAAAATACTTAATTTCTACTGGCATTGTAATAATTCCAACCATCATTAGTGTAGAAACGAAAGCTCCAATTTGCATATATCCGGCACCACCTTGCAAAAGTAATGCAGCCATTGGAAAAGCAACAAAACCAGGTATCAAAGTTACTGCTCCAACAATCGCGGCAAGCATAACCCCTAACCAACCGGAATTGGAGCCGATAAGTTTAGATATTACATCAGGATTTACTATGGCAAGGAGAAAACCAACCATCAATATTACAACTAGGAATTCAGGCAATATATTCTCAAATGCCTTCCATGCTTTTTTTAATGCCATCTTTGTCTTTTTTTTATCCTTAAAAAACGAGAATCCAAGCAAAGCTGTGGTAAATACATATAGTCCAATATTCAAAAAAACGCACCAACTTTCTAATAACTGTTATTAAACTTTAAAAATGTTTTTGTCATCACATTTATCAACTTCAACTTGAAGTGTCACATGGCTTATCCCATAATGTTCCTTAAGGAGATGCTCAATTACGTCATATATTTTCTCGGCTTCAGATATATGCATATCTTCCATTTCGATATGTGCTTCAAAATATATTGTTTTTTCATTTGTCATCCAAGAATGAACATGATGAATGTTTCTTACCTTTTCAATTTTTTCAACATCTCTCTTTATTTCATCATAATCCAAATCCGCTGCTGACTGCATTAATATATTAATG
>JAENWH010000387.1 GCA_016650135.1 Peptostreptococcaceae bacterium | reverse complement strand
GGACATTCTTATTGAATCAATTGAAATCGCTTTAGTTTCTGCTTATAAAAAAAATTATGGTACTTCACAGAATGTAAGAGTAGTAATTGATAGAGATGAGGGAGATATTGACGTCTTCATGAAAAGAAATATCGTTGAAGATGTGGTTGATGATTTAACCGAAATCTCTATCGCGGATGCACTTGAAATTGATCCTCGGTATACTGTGGGAGATGCCATTGAATATCAGGTAACACCCAGAGACTTTGGCAGAATAGCTGCGCAGACTGCGAAACAGGTGGTTGTACAAAGAATAAGGGAAGCAGAGCGCGGAATGATCTTTGATGATTACGTAACTAGGCAGGGGGAACTTGTAACAGGTGTCGTTCAGCGAATCAGCAATGAAACCGTATTTATCAACATGGGAAAAGCTGAAGGGATACTTGCAGGAACTGAACAGGTACCTGGAGAAACATATACAGTAAACAACAGACTGAAAGTTTATATAATGGATGTCAAGAAAACCACAAAGGGACCTCAGGTGTACCTTTCAAGGTCGCATCCTGGCTTAGTAAAAAGATTATTTGAACTTGAAGTGCCAGAAATACAAGACGGGGTTGTTGCCATTAAAAGTATTTCAAGAGAAGCTGGTTCAAGGACAAAAATAGCTGTTGCCTCATTAGATGAAAATGTTGATCCAGTAGGAGCATGTGTTGGTTCAAGAGGTTCAAGAGTTCAAGTCATAGTTGATGAAATCTTTGGAGAAAAGATTGATATCATAAATTGGAGTGATGATCCTGAAAAACTTATTAGCAGTGCGTTAAGCCCTGCAAAAGTTGAAAAGGTTATTGTCAGTCCAGATGAAAAAACAGCGGTAGTTGTAGTGCCTGATTACCAGCTTTCACTGGCAATAGGCAAAGAAGGACAGAACGTAAGACTTGCAGCAAAGCTTTGCAGCTGGAAAATTGATATAAAAAGCCATAGCCAATATTTCCAGGAAGATATTGAATATCCTGAGGATGATTTCGAAGAAGAGTACTTAGAAACTGAAGAAGAAGGCATGGAAGAAAATTTGGAGCCGGAAGAAGAAATTCTGCAACCGGAAGAAATTATTGAAGAAGAAATTCTGGAAACCGAAGAAAAGATTGAAGAATAGGGGAGATTTGATTGAAAACGAAAACAGCGCCAATGCGAAGATGCGTAGGATGCATGGAATCAAAGGAGAAAAAAGAACTTATTCGAATTGCAGGATATGAAGGTGAAGTTTCAATAGACAAAACTGGAAAAGCAAAAGGAAGAGGTGTTTATCTCTGCCCAAGCAAGGAATGTTTTGAAAAGGCTCAAAAGAAAAAGGCAATTGGAAGAAATCTGGAATTGGAACTAACGAAGGAACAAATTGCGAAGTTATTTGAGGAATTGAAACAATATGAGAGATAAAATAGATAGTTATCTGGGGTTTGCTAAAAAGTCCAGAGGGCTGATAAGTGGGTATAATACATGTATTCATGGAATAAATCAAGGGAAAATAAAACTGATTATAATAGCTGAAGATGTCACCGAAAATGGCAGTGAAAAGCTAATCAGACTGGCAGAAGATAAAAAAATAACTTATCGAAGATACGGGACCAAAGAGGAACTATCAAAACTAATGGGTTTTGAAGACAGGGGCGTGTTTGGAATAGTAGATGATAATTTTGCAAGAATAATTTTAAAGGAGATTGACTCAGGTCAATACGTATAGAAGGGAGGTTGTTCAATGACAATTAAAATACATGAATTAGCAAAAGAACTTAATTTAAACAGTAAAGAGCTGGTAGAAAAAATTCATAACATGGGAATAGAAGCAAAAAGTCATATGAGCGTACTATCTGATATTGAGGCGACAGCCGTAAAAAATACAGTATTAAGAAGTAAGGGGGCAACAGAGACGAAAATTGTCAAAGTTGCGCCTAAGAAAGTAGAATCAGGACAGGATTTTGAGGAACCAAGAGTAGTTGTTAAGGCTTCAGTAGTTCCTCAGCAAAGTCCACAGCAAAAGACTGCAAAACCACAGCATGGAGCGGGAGAAGACAGAGCACATTCTCATAAACCACCAATGGGGAAACCAGTCATATCGAGAGAACTTGATCAAAGATCTCAGAAACCGCCAATGGGAAGACCAGTGGTTCCAAGTGATTTGGAGAGCAGAACAGTGCCAAAACCGCAAGCTGCTACGCCAAAATACACAAATCAGGAAGCCAGGCCACAACAGCCGAGACCAGTTAAAGAAGGCGAAAAACCTGCACAAACCGGTGACAGACCCGCGCAGAGGCCTGCACAAAGTGGTGACAGACCTCCATACAGACCGTCAGGAGACAGACCTGCTCAGAGGCCTGCACAAAGTGGAGATAGACCTGCTCAGAGGCCTGCACAAACAGGAGACAGACCTGCTCAGAGGCCTGCACAAAGTGGTGACAGACCTCCATACAGACCTTCAGGAGACAGACCTGCTCAGAGGCCTGCACAAAGTGGAGACAG
>JAENWH010000005.1 GCA_016650135.1 Peptostreptococcaceae bacterium | reverse complement strand
TGATAATGAAAATTACAAAAAGCATCAGCATGATCTGGAAAAAATTTATACAGAACGACTGGAACCGGAAACTTTTATATAACCTAAGTTAAGGTGGGAGCATATACAATTCAAAAACAAATATTTCAGGTATCATACCATGTGGATGTTGTGAATAATTAATTATATAATAATATATACAAAGTTATGCATAATCGAAAAATACTAAAAACGTTGAAACCTATGGAAAGATGGCAATCAGACAAGCTTTAACTATGCCTAAAATCATAATTTTGGGAATAGTTAAATAACATCCTCATTTAGAACATTCGAAAACCACTGTCGATTGACACCAATACTGTACAGAATAATGAAATAGTTAAAATGAATAAAGAGAAATTGTTAAAATGCGATTATTATTTTTAAAAGGCATTGATAACAATGGCTTTACATATTGCATCCACGCCTTCACCTATTTAACAACTTTAATGTTATTTTCAAAAGAGAATCTAATAAAATATAGTTTGTTATAAAATCAAATACAAATATGCAATAATTATTATATATATAGTTACTTTTACTACATATATGACTGAAAGCCACTATTTGCAACGGTACTTGCCTTCGAGGCTCTAATTTGCGTTTTAAGCAGCTTTTTTTAGAAGATCAGCAACTATTGCCTTTGAGTAGTATGCTTAAAATGAAGATAGTCTTAATGGCTCCTAAAGTGACTAAATGGCTGTTAATAGAAGCCTAAAATATTAAAGGGTGCAACTTCAACATGCTAATTCTTTTATTCCAAATCGAATCGCATTCTTGAGATAGATGAATGCGATATCTATCTCAATGATGTTTGAAACTTCAAATAAGTCTATATATCTTTATTTTGTTATTCGAGCGCTGTCCATTAATTTATAGTTTCCCGTTGGTCGTACTTCCAAAGAAAAATTCATATGCGGAGCCGGCTAAACTGCTATTAATGGGTTTATCCCTCGTCTTGAAGATTTCAGTAAATAGTCCCATTTGGCATCACTCTCCTTTGAAAAATGGGCATATGAAAAGCACCTACCATTTTAGATAGATGCTTAGTACAAATTTGCCATTGTCTCATGCCTTCAATAGCAGAGAGTTTCCATATTTCATATGTATACATCATTTTCAAAGTTATACTATTCCAAATTTTACACCAATTCTTCTGATCAATTCGATAGTATTGATATATTCAACTCCAAAAGTTTCGCAAGCATTAGGAATCAAAACTCGTTTTTTACATTGCGGATCGAATTTCTCAAGAGTAACAACCGTCGCTTCTGTAGAATGCGCTTTAGCAATTAACCATGAATCAGCGACTTGTAGAAATTCTTGATATGCGGTGGGTTTGAAGTCTTGTGCCGGATCAACTGCCCATGATGCAACTTCTGCAAATTTCGTCTGAGTTTTTGAATCGTCAACAGACAAGAAGCATCCACACTCCTGGCAAACCTTGACCCAATCACCTAATTCATCATTCCCCTTAATAATTTCTTTATAAACTGGTTCAATAGAAGCGACTATACCCGCTTCCATATCTCGTTTAAGCCATTCCCAAAACCCTGGAAATGCGTCAAAAGGATATTGTGAGTTTTTCGCTTGAATAAAAATATTGCTGTCCAACAAATATTTCATCATCTGATCCCAACCTCCTTTGCGAAATTATTTAAAGTGGCTGGATTCAACCCAAGAAGTTTTGCCCCATCTCTCATAAGTAAATTTTGAGAATATACACTATTTAAAACTTCCATTGAAAATCGACGACCATTATTTATCGGAATATTGACATAGTAGGATGGTCCGCCCCCACTTTCCTTCTGCTTTTGCTTTTGTATATTCCATATTTCAACTAATGTCTTATAATACCCAAAGAAATCCTCAGGATACACTAATCCCAAGTCCAGAGCTCTTCTCGCAATAACTATGCTACTAACTTTGAAAACTCTGCATAGATTTTCAGCATTTTCTGAAATAAAAGTTCTTTTATCCCACATCTTTTGCAACATTTCCTTTGGAACTAAGATTTCAGCTGCAATTTCATTGCATTTTTTCTCTCGATTATTTTGAAAACTATTTATGTTTTTTCGAAAATCAATATTTGATACACCACTAGAACCAAACCACAAATGAACGATTTCATGAATAAGTGTAAATATCTGTGCTGCTTTTGCATCAGCACCGTTAATAAAAATTGCTGGTGCTATTTTATCGCATATCGCGAAACCTCTAAACTCATTAACATCCAATCTTCTATGAGTGTTGCTTCCAACTATGCTAGCGCGCATAATCCATAATCCTAAAGATTCTGCACGTTCGACAAGGAGCTGATAGAAGTTCTCCCAATTTTGAACACTCTCACGATCCTTAAAAGTTAATTTAAGCAACTCAGTTATTTCTTGAACAATAACATCATTTTCAGTGTTGTCGTTAAACTTTTCAATAAAGGAAATTTCCGGATATTCTTGATCTCTTCGGTAATCTTTATACCAATCTTGCTTTATAATAACATTTGAAATGACTTCCCTTAAATCAACACTGAAATCAGCATAAAACTCATCATCAATCGTTCGTAAATCTGGTAAAAGTAGTTTTTCAATTGGTGGTTCTTTTAGAAACAAGTATCCAAATGGGATATGAAGTACATTGGCTAAATTTTGAGCTTGCCGAAAAGTGGGCACAGCTTCGCCAGACTCCCATTTCATAAGTTTTTCAACTTTAACAGAAACCCTTTTTGCAACAAATTCAATATCAAGGTGAGAACGCAGACGTGCCCATTTTAAAACGGGAGAATTTATAAGTGCATTACTCATTTTACTCATTCCCTTCATATAATACTAGTTCAATCTTAACATCTTTCTCCTTTTTTATCAATTAAACTTAATCGCAAAAATATTGAAGTTAACTTTTCAGAAGTAATTATACCATATTTTGTGTAATGCAGCCATACTGTGTAAAACGCTAAAATCCAGGCTCACAAAATGCTCATATAAGCATTTTTTTCAAGGGTCTTGATGTAATACTTTAGCAATAAAAAAGACCCAAAAAATTAAGTTCGGGATCATGATTATTTTTTTGATGGCGTCCTCATTATTGTTCTCAATTCTATCAATAGTACTCGGCTCTCCTGAGCGCTTTCTCTTCCTCTTATTTTCTATGTTGTCTTTTCCCAAAAATTTCTTCGCTTCTATATACAGTGGGATCAACCAGTCGGTTTTTCATTTTTACCATTAAGGTAATGGTTATGCTATTCTTTTTTTCTATTTTTTCACACACATATCATAAAAATCCAGTGTATTTCTATACTTAGGATATATAGCCGGTAAAATTGGTCCCATTCTAATAAATACATCTCTTAGCTCAAGTACACCCTTTCCCTTTTTAATCCAATCATCTGTCCAATTCACACAACGTGTTAAGATTTTACCTTTTGTTTTTAAAGGGACATCATACTCAATCATTTTAAAATCATCACCACAAGGATTGATTGATTCAAAATATGCAGATGGGGTCTGAATAACACCAATCCAATCAGCAATCTCATGCCAAGACGCAACTTCATCTATGGCTGGACCCACAAATATATTTTCTCTTCTTTCAAAAGGTCCATAATTAATTGCACCTCTAATAAGAATACCCTCTTCCAACGCATTCGCAATTATCTTGCTGCACATTTTGGCATGTAGCTCTAATGTTGTTTCTGGCAACCCTACTGTCAATAAAACAATTGTATCCGAAATACTTATAACCTCTACTTCCAAATTTTTAAGATAGGAATAATCCCCATTTTGGCTTTCATGTTCTTTCTTGATATCTTCAATACAAATTTTGGCCTTATCAATAATATTCAATAATGTTGTTATTGAATCTGGCCTTCTTTGCCATATCCCTTTCCATCCTAAAACATCCAAAAATGTCACCGCTCCAGTTACTGTTCCAAATGATATATTTGTTTCCATTTATACTCTCCCTCACAAAAATTCACCACACTTAGACCAACTTTATTCAGCTAGAATTGCCGAAAACCCTAGCTCCTCCATACCTTTATATTATCTATCTTTCTATTCGAATATTCAATAGCCATTCTAATTTCCAAGGGAATTACTTCTTTGACAACAAATGATTGGCAAAGTAATACGTAATTAAAATTGTAAATTCATTTGCCACATTTTTCTTGCTAGTAGCTGTTTATTCATTCATGTAACCTCACTTTTAAAATAAGAGAATCACTGTTTTGCGCTCTCGTCGTCTTCATAGTTAACAGTTTCAAAAATATCTTCAACCTTGCAGTCGAGTGCTGTGGCAATTTTCATCAATACATCCATTAAAATTAAATAAGAATTTTACAAATAACTCTTCTGCGGGATTGTACATAATTATCTCCTAAATCAAATAATAAATAGGCTTAAAATGTTTGATTTACTATATATTAAAACTCTATGCTTTTAATCCAATCTTAATAATTATGTTTTTCTGTTTTTATTTAAAAAATAAAAACCTAAGCAAACAGCTGCTGCAATAACCCATTTTTAATATTCTGCCATTTTCCCAAAATCAGATTTTCCACTTCTATTTTTTGATCAAAAACTGCAAAGAATGCGGCGATTTTATTCTGTTCATTTAAGGATTTTGGTATTGTTATATCAATTTCCCCAAATGCGCTTAGGGAGAGGGTATGTCTGGTCGCTCCTTGTGAAAACTTCGAAAATTGGTTTAAGATACCTTCATAATTACAAAAGTAATGAGAAAAATTAATATTCAAAACACCTTCATTTGGCCGAAACCTTACCAAATGGTAACTGTACAGTGTGTTTGGGAGATTCTCAAAAATGACTATTGAGTGTCCAATGTCATCAGATGTTTCAGACGATGGAGTAAATAAAATATCACCTGCCAATAAATTGTTTTCTTTTATCTGACCATCTTTTGCTGATACAGACATCAGTTTACTTAATGTGTTTCCGTTTATTTCTAAATGATTATACACATCCATATAATTTACTAATTTTACGGTTTCTTGGTTTTCAACGAACAATTTGTCTACACTACTTGTCTTAAAAAATCCAATGTCTTTCATGCGATAATCCTGCCAATCGGCAAAATCTTGTCCATTCTCATCTTGAAACCTTAAATCTTGGCTAAATATTTTCTGCATATATCCTTTTTTTAACAATTCATAGGAAACTATAACTTTCTTTTGGTTTTTTATTTTACAATCAACCGCAGATAAAAACTCAGCAATTTTGATTTGCTCATCTTTGCATGGTAATTTTATTTTGAGCTCCGAAAATTCTTTTTGGCCCAATGTTCTATTCCTGCCAGCTCCCCCTGGAGAAGCTAACTCAAGTAAACTTTTTCCTTTTTTTGTTTTGAAGTAATATGTTATAAAATCTAAATCGAGTAAGTCCTTCTTAGGCTTATACATTGGAAATCTGTGAGAGGCTATCATACCTAACTCATTTACTGTAGTACTCGCAACGGCTTGTTCCCATGCAAAAACAATATTTACAATAAATACATATGGCTCAACCCAGAAAACCCGCTTCTTCCCAATTTCCCTTCCCGTCACTTCTTTTTTATAAAAAATCCCTTTACCATGAGAGCGGATTCCAATCTGTCGATAATTTTCATTAGGATTGACATTGACAGTTTTATTGATACGGCTAAAGATGTTTTCTACAGTTTTAGCTTCCCATTCTTTACTAAACTCGGCAAATCTCAACTTAGGTACATTAGTCATTTAATATTCCTCCTATAACCCTAGCTCTTTAAAATAAGCGGCAAGCTTATCATCACACAAAAGGGTTTCTGATTTTAGTCTTGATATTTCTTCGAGTTCAACCGCAATATTTACTTCGTCATCCGCTTCAAAAGTATCCACATACCTAGGGATATTAAGATTGTAGTTATTTTCTTTAACTTCTTCCAGTGATGCAATGTGGCAATATTTTTCAATATCACATCTACCAATGTAGGCATCAACAATCCTGTCAATATCCTCATCAGTGATATAGTTCATAGCTTTGCCTGAAGTAAAATAATTTGACGCATCAATAATGCAAATGTTATTAGAATTCCCATTGCGTTCTTTCTTAAAAACTAAACAACATACGGGAATAGTTGTGCCGTGAAAGCAATTTGCGGGAAGTCCTATAACTGCATCAAGATAATTCAAGTCATTAATTATATATTTTCTAATAGCTTCCTCAGCAGCGCCCCTAAACAGAACTCCATGAGGAAGCAATACGGCAATTCTACCGTCATCAGCCATATGATGAATCATATGCTGCACAAAAGCTAAATCAGCTTTTGATTTTGGCGCAAGTTTGCCATACGCGCTAAATCTTTCGTCATCCAAGAATTTTGGATCTGCTGACCAACTGGTGGAATAAGGAGGATTAGCGACTTGAACTGTAAATTGCAATTCTTCAAAATGGGTATCATCTTCAAGCGTATCACAATTAGCAATTTCAAAGTTCTGATATGGAACCCCATGTAGCAGCATATTCATTCGAGCTAAGTTATAGGTGGTCGATGTTAGTTCTTGACCGTAATAGCTTCGCACTTTCGCGTATTTACCAACCTGCAGCAGTAAACTCCCTGAACCACAAGCACAATCTGAAGCTGAAAGGACATCAGTTAAACCAAGACATCCAAGTCTTGCGAGTAATTTAGACATTGAAAAAGGTGTATAGAATTCTCCGCCTTTTTTCCCTGCTGTTTGGGCGAACATTCCAATTAGGTACTCATAAGCATCACCAAGTACGTCTATTTGGGAATTTCCAATCTGGAAATCTATTGTATCAATTGTTTGAAGAATAGTTCCAATAAGTTTTGAGCGTTGTTTAATTTCTCTGCCTAGCTTACTTGATTTTAAGTCCATATCTTCAAACAAGCCTTCAAAATCCGTTTCGGATGGCCGTCCATGAGTGGATTCTGTTATCGAATTAACAACTTCTTCAAGGTAATCGATTGAAAAAGATTTATCCCCAATCATCTCAATTATTTTACTGAACATATACTTTGGTTCAATTACATAGCCGAGGGAGTCTATTGATTCGTCTATGATTGCTTGCTTATACTCATCATTATCCCATGCTTCTTCATATGTCATATTATCTAATTTTAGTATTTTATCAACAAAGATCCGAGTCCGTTCAGATAAAAATCTATAAAATATTAAGCTTAAAATATAGTTTTTAAACTCATAAGCTTCCATATTTCCTCTAAGTTCATTAGCCATTTCCCATAACTTTGAATGTAGTTCTGCCTTTTGTTCTTTTTGCTTCTGTATTTCTGACATTATTGCCTCCTATAAATATTTCTCACAATTTTCAATAATAAAATGCATTACATTGTTAAGTAACTTGGTCATTTTCAGGAAAGGTAATTCCTTCTTTAGATTATGTCTAACACTGTCCTTAGAAAGAATATGAGAAAATTCATATTCTGAAATTATCCGCTTCAAGTTATCAACTTCAACATCATGAGTTTCTGCAAAAACCTCAATTTCCATTGTTCTTTCTTTGTCTTCGAACTCTGAATATGTTTCGTCTACTGAATCACCGGGAGACATGTTAGGTATGATTTCACCAAGAAATTTCTTAATCAAATCGACTTTCTTTCTAAGCTCGGGATTGTCTGTTCTGTCAATTTCCCTATGGATATTTTCAATGTCTTTTATCTTCTGCCTTTCGTCACTTAGATCGATATTCTTTATTAGATTCATGATATAAGCCACATTGATTTTATCTGTCTGGATAATTTCAATGTTGAAATCTATGTCATCTAATATGCTAACTTTTTCCGAGTCCTTAATCCCCTTTACTTTGTCGTATATTGTAAAATACTTACTCTTAAAGTTTTCATATTCCTGTTGTGCAACAATATTATCAATATCCTTCCATTCAAAATCAGTGAATGTTTGCAGAATGAGAATGAGTTTTGATAGATCCCTAAATGCTATAACAAACTTCGCCTGGTCATCCTCTGACATCAAGTTATCGACATCATCGGGTGACGAGACAACATTATAAAGGTTTGCCGCCTTTTCTTTAAACTTGTCAATATAATATTCATAAGGTTTTATCAGCACTTCTCCTGTATCGCCACCACCACTGAACAGCTTAATCGCATCATCTGTATTTTTTTTCAAGTTTCTGTAACAAACAATATTCCCAAATGGTTTAGTATCCTTTTCAACCCTGTTTGTTCTACTAAAGGCTTGAAGCAGGTTATGATAGTCAAGATTTTTATCAACATACAGCGTATTTAAAGGTCTTGAGTCAAACCCAGTTAGATACATATTTACAACAAGCAAAATGTCGATTTGCGGCACTTTTTTCACCTTTAAGCGTTTTGATACATCTTTGTTATATGCATCGAATGTATCCGTATTATAAGCTGTTCCATATATCTCGTTGTAGTCAACAATAATTCTTTCTAATGAATCTCTTGCGTGCTCCACCTTGTCTTCAATATCTTCATTGGCACCGTAAGAAAAAACTGCTGCAACCTTGTAATTATGATTAATATGTTTAAAGGCATCGTAATACTTTATGAGCATAGGTATTGAGGATATTGCAAAAATGGCTGTATATTTTCCACTTCTTGTCTTGAGAGAATGATGCTTTACCACATGATTAGCAATCATGGCTATTCTTTCCTCATGTTCAAGTATCTCATTGCGGTCTATATCTTCCACCAGAGTGGCATCTTTATCATCATATTGCCCTTCATAGGTCGATATGTACTCAACACTAAATCCAAGCACATTTCTATCAAAAATGGCCTCTTTTATCATATACTGATGTAGACATTTTCCAAAGATATCAGTAGTGGTCCTTCCATCTACCGATTTATTTTCTCTAAACCTAGGCGTCCCTGTAAAACCAAAATATTGGGCTTTGTCAAAATATTTCCTTATGGCAGTATGCATTTCTCCGTATTGGGTTCTATGGCATTCATCTATTATGAATATAACTTTTTCCTGTTTGTATTCCTCTAAAATATGTCCATATCTAGGATGACTTAACGCCTTGGCCATCTTTTGTATTGTAGTTATGATGAGCTTTTTATTTTTATCAGCAACCTGCTTCATTAAGACATGAGTGCTAGTACTCGCATCTACGCAACCATCCTCAAATTTATTGAATTCCTGCATAGTTTGGGTGTCTAAGTCCTTTCTGTCTACCAGAAAAAAAACTTTTTTAATTTTAGGCTCAGCAACCAGCAAATTTGCACATTTCCAAGATGTAAGAGTTTTACCTGATCCAGTTGTGTGGAATACAAATCCACCTTTATCTGTGTCCAAAGCTCTACGAACCAAATGCTCCGTTGCGAAAATTTGATAAGGCCTCATTACGATAAGATTTTTATCCGTATCGTTAATGACCATATATCTGCTGATTATTTTTAATAATCTATTATGGGCTAGGAAAGATATTGAGAACTCCTGGAGATTATTAATTCGCTTATTTTCTTCATCTGTCCAGTAGAATGTGAGTGATTTCATAATCCGCTTTTCATCTGTATTTGCAAAATATCTGGTTTCCACAGCGTTTGAAATAATGAAAATTTGGACATAATGGAAAAGCCCCTTATAGCTATGAATCCGATATCTATCTATTTGATTAATGGCTTCTTTGATGTCAATTCCTGCTCGCTTAAGTTCAATTTGAACGATTGGAAGTCCATTACAAAGCAATGTCACATCATATCTGTTTTTATACTTTCCAACAACAGTTACCTGACTAGTCACCTGATAAATATTTCTCTCTGGGGTTTCATCAATAAACCTTATGTAGACTTGAGTATTATCATCTCTATCGAGTACAAACTGATCCCTTAAGACTTTTGCTGATTGATAAACGCTCTTGCCATTTAAGTGGTTCATAACTCTTATAAATTCTTTATCAGATAATTCTCTCCTGCTTAGAACATCTGAATTAAATAAATTAATTTGAAACCTAAAATTGTCAATTAGTGCTTCATAATCTTCTATTTGTATGAATTGATACCCTTGGTCACTTTCTAATTTTTTGATTAATTGCTCCTCTAGCTGGGCTTCACTTTGATAACTCATGTCACAACTCCTTCAATCATTATTTATATTCATTAAGTATGGGCTCAAATCATTGCAATTTAGAATATATTTATAATTAAATATCTATTTTTGTCTAATTAAATTTTTCATTCAGGTCTTTAAATTGGTTATTTAATACTCGATTTAATATTAATCTCTAAAATAAAACAGTAAAAACAAATCGTTTTAATTATACTATAATCATATAATTTTTTCTATATTATTAAAGAAATAAGACAATACTATATATAAAACAAATTTTACTGAACTTACTTGTTGAATAATATTTCATAGATTATAGACAATATTTTTGTGGATATAGTTAAAAATTCTTTTAACTAAAATCAGCAAAACGCATTGGTTTCAATGTGTTTTGCTGATTTTAGTTATTTTGTGAGAGTGCCTTAACATTTATGTCGTACAATGACTAGAGAATCTACAGTCCGGGTTTTAAGTGCAATTGACTCAATCAATTATTACTGCCTAAATAGATGTATATGCAATTCGTCTTCCGTTAAAAGCACTATTAGTTTATAAGAATAAAATTTAATATCTGGTGGCATAAGTCTAGAGTGACGTATATTAAATATTTTTTTTGATTTAATTTCAGTTGGTAAAGTATAATGTTTTTTTATATTTGAATAAATATCTTCAAAGAGCATATGCAAAAATTTTTCCGATATGTTAGCTAATTGTTCTTTGGATAAACGTATTTGATTTATAAGATCCTCACATAACTTTTCATAAATCTCAAATGTATTTATCAATCTATCATTCGAAAAAATAAAAATTTGAGATGCGTGTTGCGTACAATTAAATGATTTTAGATTAGGTCTAAATTCCATGTTACCAATCAATTCATAAAAAATGATGTATGATAAGGCAAGTTTAGATATGCTTTTAAATTTAATCTCATAGCCTGGACGATCCCATAGCATTGTAAATAGATAGTATTTAGCATCATTGTATTCAACTTGAGTAATGTAATCATCAGATGACAAATTGTTATCAAATCTATTGAATATTTCTTTGTAAATGGTTGAGAGCAACAAATTACTTTCCTGAAACTTAATGCCTTCTCCTTCTTCAGGTGAGTATGGAATAATAAATTCAGGGATTTTTGATATTTTATCATTTATAATATAATCAAATAGAAATGATTTGTATGAAGGTGTAAAATAGTTTCCCTGGTTTTCATTAATGTTTACAGATATGATTAATGCTTTCTTAAATTTGTTTTCATTCGTATGTGTAAAAGCATCAATTGAAGTAACCGGATTATTAAAGCTCGATTTTATAAATATTTCAATTGGCATTTTTATAAATATATGTTTGCATTTTCTACAAGTGTATGCACGACTGCTTATATCTTTTATCCATTCAAAACTTTTCGAATGGCATTTAGGACATTCAGTGACCAACTTTATGCCATGAATAAAGCATTTATCCATAAATGTTAATTGGTGCAATAAAGAATGGTATCCAGTTTCTATACATTTTGGGCATACTTTAAATTCATTGCATAACAAATTTTCCGTGTTGTATTTAAGCGAATTCATGAAAATGCCCCAAAAAACATCTTGGCTCATTTTCACATCAGAAATAGTTTTATCACCTAATATTGAATATAAATTTTTCCATGGTTCTGTAAAACGTTTCGAAGAAACTTGAAAATTATCAGTCATATCAATATTCAAATCATAAGGGGCACAAAAATTAAGAAAACAAATCTTTGATGCTATGCTATGGAATGTTTCATAAGGTTGAATTATACAATTATTCCAAATTAGCATATCCCCGTCTCCCCTTTAGGCTTAAAAGTTACATGCATCAAAAATACATGAATCATCAATGGCAGTCTTCCAATCGTCTACAGTAACCCATTCCTTTTCTAGTCCGTCACTTCCACATCTTTTGAATAAACAATCAATTATTAGGCATAAGTACATCATCGGGATTTCATTTATACTAAATGAATTATTTAACAGATCACTTAGTATTTTAGTTTCACTGCTAATCCTTTTCCCTTTTTCAAATGCTTCTGGAAAGAAGTAACGAGTAAAACTCCAACCTGAACCAATTGGGTATTCGCAAGCTGCACCTATGTCGTACCAAGATAAACATCTCTGTAAATCTTTTATGTTTCTTATCCCTTTAAAGTTATAGACTTTAACCATAAAACGTCCAATTATTTGCATTTCCTTATTTTCCATGAAATCTGCTCTTTTTCCTATTAGGTTAGGTGTTCCAACTAAAATTACGGTCATATTAATACCTACATCTTTTAACCTATTATAAATATCCATTAACCAGTAATATTCTTTTTTAATTAAACAATTAGCCTCATCAATAATCAAAATTACTTTTTTTAATCTTGCGCTTAATCCTTTTTCAACCAAAAAACCAATTACTTTTTCTTTTTTTTCAACACCAGTTCCTTTATTATGATTCCCGCAGCCTAAATCTAAAAGCAATTCTCGATAAAATACGTTTGAAGTATGTTCGTGCTCAGTCATAAGATGAGTAAATACTGGCAAAGCATCACCAAATGTATTAAATAAATCTTTTCTGATAAGTTGAATTGCTCTGGTTTTCCCAACCCTAGGTTCACCGCAAATTATTATGCCAGGGATTCTATTTGAAATTATTTTTTTTGTAATTTTCAAAGCATTCTCAATTTCGGCAGTGAAAATATTATATTCACCAGTATAAACTGGGTGTTGCTCAATTTCTATAAAAGGTCTTGTTAACATATCATCTTCCTTATTTCTTTAAATTGCCCCATAATAATTCAAGTTCGGATTCTAAGAGAAGACTTTTACTATCTATATTGAAATCCAACCTTTTACTCTCTTTTGGTTTGTTAGCAGAAAGAATAGGTGAATTTGGCGACATTTTTTGAGCATCATGTTCAAGAGACACCTTTTTTAGAGCATGTGATTTGTTTTTTAATGCAGTTTTTGTCAAACTATCATTGTAATCACCAATTATATCTGAGGTTTCTGTTCGCCTATATTTAATTGTATTCATATGTTTATTAATGTACATTAAATTTTTCAAGCTTAACGCTGTGTCCCGTATTTTTCCTGTAACATGTAAATCACCAAACGCTGATCCATCTGCATAATATGCCTTAATAACTCTAATATCTTTTGGATTTATTTCTAAAGTTAAATGTTTACCAACTAAACTATATAAATCACAGAGTTTTTTACTTGTATATACAAAATAATTAAGATTTATATATGGTCTCTTGCCGTTTTTCTTATTACCTCGAATAGGTCTTGTTTCGAATATTGCCATCGCAGAAAAATCGTTTCTTTTTGAAACTGGAACATAACTAGGGATTAAACCGCGTTCTATTCTTTGCTGCATTAGTTCTATCGGAGTGAAATAATCATTTCCCGAATGTGGTGTATTATTATATTCAGAAATAACAATTTCAGTGATTTCCAATAAGTGATCGAGTGTTATATTATAAGCTAAAGCATCTTTTTCAGCCCCTTCTCTTTTTATATCATTGATATTACTTCCTGTTGTAGAAGGAATTCGGTGAAACCCATTCTCTTCTAATGTTCTAAAAAATCTCTCAATTACAGACCGACGGACTGGAGTAGCTACAGGCCCATAATTTAATGTACAACCAAGTCTAGTGGTTGAGTTTGTCACATCCTTGGAAAGATGCGACATGGCATTATCAAGCAATATCTCGTCCATTAATGCCCATTTGGTTTCAGGTATTAACATCGACGGGAATCCTCCTCCTTCTGGATATTTTAACCCTTTGATTGTAAACTCCATTAACTCATGTGGAACTATTGAGTTATCTATGCATTCTAAAACATCAAATCGGTTATATTCTTCATTTATTGAGATTGAATAACCAATTATCGCTCGTGTTCCTACATCTATTGCGGCAATTAACCATAATCGCTTCACTATCACTCTTCTATTATCACCGTTACTATCAATAAAATTAATAACAAAAAAAGCATCGATTTTATGCCCATCAATCTGAATTCGACTGAAGGGTCTCTTTGGTATCGGAGAAATAATGTTACCATCGCCTGTACTAAAATGATGATTAGAAGCATTTTCACCGTAACGTTTAATTTCGTGGTCAATTATTTCATACGAATTTCTATCTAAAAACGGTTTTAAAGACGCTATTCCCTTTGTTTTTGTGTTAAAAGGATATTTTGTTTCTTTAAATCCTTCAGCTTTAAGCAATTTCAACAACCTCTTATGAAGATTTTTTATAGAAATACATTTATCACCTTTAAGACTTTTTTTACCAGTATAAATGTTAATAATTTCCAGAGAAATATCAGGATAATCTTTCATTAATTTTTCAAATGATCCGCTAAAGTTACCAGTTGGATCATCTTGAAAATGCTTTCTTTCGTAATTTTTGGTTCGTATATATGGTATCAAGCCAGAATAACCAAACATGCAGCCGTCAGATTTAACCAGTAAACATTTTTCAACATATTTTGTAATTGTTGAATATTTAATGCCAGTTGCTGTTTCTATTTTCTTGAGAGTTTTATCGTCAATGTATAGATCAACAGCTTGTTTCCTAGCTCGAAAGATACGCAAATTATCTGCATCAAGAGCATCTTCATTAATATTAGACCATGTTTTTCTCATTTCCTTTAATTCTGTAGAATCATATTTTTTCTGTGACATCATAAACCTCCGTATTGTAATTTAGCTCATTTTTAAACAAATCAGCTTTTACCTGGCCTTTGTATATCATTAAGATAACTGCCTGTAAACATTGAATTGCTTCTGTTTCTTCATCTACAAAGTCGGAAATCTTTAGCCGGTCAAATTCTTTCAGTTTATTTATGATAACTTTTGAGTTCATTTCTGCTTCACTAATATCCATTCTTTTTAATTGGTGGAAAATATAACTCAGATTGTTGATATATTCGCTGCCAAGGTAAATATCATTTTCTGTTCTAACTTTATAAATATACCCATTTTCATCACACCATTTCTGTTGCTTCTCTATCTGATGTTTACTCCTTTTAGATGCTTTACTATTTCCCTCTAGTTCAGATAAATATTTTACTTCCCATAACTCCTTTTCCCCGGTTGAGAATATAACCTCCATATCAAATATAGTTTTCTCAATTATTCCATCTATTTCAATTAGAACACTAAATGGTTGTTCTTGGAATCCTATGATATTAGGGTCTCCAACTTCAACATGTAAAAAATTAGAATATTCTAAGTCACTGTAAAGTTTTATTTCCCTATTAAGTTTAAAACTCTCAGTAATCCAATAGTTGTTACCATAATTAGTTGTTCTCGTCATTTTAGCTGGTCTATTAATTATCATTTTAATTTCTCCTATTAAACAATTGTTAATAATATAACATTTATTGTGAAAATTAATGCTATATATTCAGTGTAACCGATATTTAGTTAGATTGCAAGTCCTAGTTACAGCAAGTTATACCAACGCTTAAATAGAATATTTAGTAACTTATATTTTACAAAATAAATTGTTAAATATATAACATATAAAGTAATATAATAACATATAAAGTAACAAAATAACATCTTCAATACTAATGATTAATACTATATCATTTTCACTTTTTTGTTTTTTATTCGCTTCTTCGACATTACTGCTTATGTATTTCGTAAAACTATAAAAAGATTTTCATTTACGGATTATATAAACTTCTTTGAGCGCAACAAAAAACCTTGGATATAATCCAAGGTTTTTTGTTAATCGATATGCATTGGGGAAAAAATCTTTAGAAATAATTATTAATTATTTCTTTCTGATAATTATTTTAGCTAGCATCTTATGAATATTCGTGCTTAGCATTATTCTAAATACGCTTCTTTGCCACTAACCTACGATAGTGCTCTCCTAGCGCTGTTAACTTACATGATTTGCTTTCCATTGCAGCGTTCCACATATGTTGTACTCCACAAGGTACCAGTAAATTTAGACGATTATATTGCTGAAGAATTGAAAACACAAGAGTATTTTCTTTAATTGGAAAAGGCATCCCTTCATCTCGTCCTTTTAATTCAGGTTCATAAGTAGGGTCAAGTGGAAATTCATACCCTGGTTTTGGAAAAAACTCAGTTATTCTAAGTAAATCAGACGTTTGAATTACAGGGGATACTTTACGCAATGAAACAAACTGTTTTACATTTGTTTTAAAAACTGGTCTTTGCTCCCAAGACCCTAATGATTGATCTATATGTGCATAAATACTGCCAGGAGTGATATCTCCCACAAGATTAGCTGCACTCCCATTTAATGCATCAACTAAAAGTGTTGTAAATACTCCTCTCCCATTTTCTTCGGTTGCATACTGATCTTCAGTAGAGGCAGTAAGAACTGTTAATCCATTTGAAAGCATTGTTATTTGATTAGCGGTTGGAGGGTTTCCTGCAATTCCAGAATGACAACTATCAAGAATAATAATTTTATTTTGGGCAGGCGAGTTGTTTGCATATATTAGTATATCTGCCAAAGATACGCCCTCGTCTCCACGTCGAGAATCACTTGTTAATATATATCCTCCAGAATTTTCGATATGTCCATGTCCTGCAAAATAAAACAAAGCTATCTCAGCATCTGTTTTAAAGAGTTCTTCTATGTTATCTTTTAATGTATTTCTATCAACATGGTCAGCGGGTCCAGTACCAGTAAAAAGTCTACAATCAAAATTCACACTACCACCATCATGTCTCTCTAACACCGCCTTCACAGAATGAGCATCATCAACACATCCATAAAGCGGACTTACATGTTCGTAATAGTTTATACCGACAATTAGAGCAATACGCATTTTAGTCTCTCCCTCCGCATTTTCATTATAGACTATCAATATAATTGCTTATTACTTCCCATCTCCAAACCACAGTATTAACTCCAACTATATTAGTTCGATCATCTGTATAAGCCCAGATTCCTAGTATTTTTTTCTTTTCTTCTTTAGCACAAGAAATCTCCCATTTCTGTCCACTAGAATTTTGAGAATTCTTGCTAACAAGAACTATTACGCCATCTGATCTACGAATTCTAGTTCTAACACTATCTTTCCAATTTGAGTCGTAAGGTTCCTTAACTGACATGTCTACATATTCAAATGGTGAATTGGTATTTAATGATTGTCCTTTCATAAAATCCCTTTGTCTTTCGTCCTCAATTGCAAATGCAATAAAAACAACTTTCTTATTAGCCATACTTTTCTCCTTACAATAATTTATTTCCGAGCCACGGATGGCGAGGATTCAACAATCAATTACTAGATGCAACCTTATTTTACTCGCTAATTTAATTGCGAGTCCACGAATATTAATTCTTATTATTTTTTTTTATTTTACTTAATTTTGCAAAAATAATAATTACAAGTATAAACAATATAATTATACTAACTAAATTAAAATATATTAAATATTCAGGCTTAATTATGATTCTATTAAATTGCAAATTTTCAAGTTTTAAAATTTCATATTCATTTATGTAATTTAAAAATACTAAAAAGCATATACCAACTAATGCGATGATAACTCGCTTAAAATACTCTTGAGCCATGACCATATAATCTACCTTCAGATTTATTACTGGTTGATTTTTTAATATTTGATTATATTGAGTTTCTATTATTTTCGGATTATTAACTGTGGAATCCGTGTATAAAAACGATGGAAATCCAAACGTGTTATAGTTTCTGCGTTCAAGTGCTTTAATTGAGTACCAAATCGATTTACAGAGATAAATTATTGTAATACAAATAATTGATACGATGAGAAATGTTAAAATATTTTTATCAATTGCATCATTATACACAATATCTTTAATAAGGCTAAGAAGAACCGCAGTTGCTACTCCAAAAGAACCAATGAATAGAGCAGCTTTCGTTTCAACTTGTTTATTTCTTTCATTTTCACTATCTTTATATTTTTCTACATACTTTATCATAGTTGGAAAATCATTATTATTTATATCTTCCTTTTTTAATAGTTTGATATCAATTTCTTCAAGAGGTTCAAGAACAGGCCAAAACACCTCTCTTATAGCTTTAATCTTATTGATTGTATTTGCATTCATTTATTCACCTTCGTTTACTAACATATCTACAATTTTAGAGCTAATTGGGTATCCAAGCCTATTTTCAATCCATGCCCATTGACCGTTTGGATTGATTTCTAAAAAATAGTAATCTCCATTTGTATCTAATATAAAGTCGATAGCAGAATAATTCAATTCAAATTTTCGAGTTATTGAGATACAAAAAATTTTGATATCATCAGGTAATACATGTTTTGAATGTTTAAGTACATTTTTTCCTCGACGCCAATCAATCACTGATTCTTCATCATTTTGAGAATGTATTTCTGCAACAAACACCTCTGATCCAACGACAATACACCTAATATCAAAGCTTTTAATAATATTTCTCTGCAAATAGTTTGGGAATAATTCTAGCCGATCTTGGTCATTTTCATTTAAGTCATATTTGGAAGTAAATATAGCTGCAGAATTTTGTTTTTTCTTCAAATGGCCACTTTTTATTGGTTTAATTATATTATCATTATTATCACCTATAAATTTTATAATTGAATTATAGCTATTGGTAATAATTGATTCTGGAAGTTTCACACCCAATTCTTTAGCAACAATTAGCTGGTATATTTTATTCTCCGCTTCTCTAATTCTATACACATAATTGAGCCAGTATTTGTTTCTAAGAACCTTGTAAATCCCTTCAAGTATATATGTTAATTCTGATCTCAAATACTCTTTTTCAGAAGTTGAGATTCCTGCAAGCGTATTTAAATCACTGATTAAAGGTCTTCTATAATATACTGCAGTTATATCTGATAAATCCAAGGTGAAATCCTTTTTAATGTCATATAGTCCAAATGAATTATTGGTTATATCAAAGTCGATAATAACTGATGAGGGAATATCTTCAGTGTTTAATCTGTAGTATTTAATCTTTCGCCTTTGAAGTTCCATAACAATATAGTCTACTGTAACATCATCTTTATTAGTTAAAATTAATATTGTCTTCGTCATCTCTTTCTCTTTCTACATATGTTTTTGAATACAATTCAAGAGTATTATAACTTTCATCATCTTGTTCTCGTTCTACTTCGGTTTTTGTAAGCAATTCAGACAAACAATATTCTTCATCATCCTGTTCTCGTTGCACGGCGGTTTTAGTAGTTAGTTCTAACAAATTATATCCTTCATCATCACTTTCCCTCTCAACTCTTGTTTTAGTTTCTAGCTCTTTAGAATACTCAGTCAACTCAATAAATGGCATATTGATCCCATTTATATTCGTGACATTTATGTCTCTGGTATATTCATAATGAAAATCCTTTTTATTATTACCTGTTCTTTCAATAGCATAATCTAAAATAATTGGTCGTTTCATAAATCCTACTCCTCTCAACATAAAAAATAATCTGACATGTGATCATAAATGTAATGGAACTGCCTACTGTAGATTTGATTTCAACATATTAGACTGAAAGCCCATAATTGCAATGGCACTGGCCTTCGAGGCTCTAATTTACGCTTTAAGCAACTTTTTTATGGATTAGCAATTATTGCCTTTGAGTAGTATGCTTGAAATAAAGATATGATAAATGTTATTTGTAATTTGTTGGGCAAAAATCTATGCGGACTCTTTGCTTCCATATTTAATTGTTTCAGTTGGGTTTAATGGCTACAAGCTGATTATATATCGTTTTAAGCATTGAAGTAAAGCAGATTTAATCGAAAAATCTTTAGTTACATATAAATATATGGACTTATATTTATATTCCCATTTGTCCTTTATGAAATCCGCTCCCGTTAATTTTCATTTTTCATATTTTAGATACTTTAAGGATCATTATATAGAGTTTACCTTGACATCAATACTACTTTTTAACGTGGCATGGACCGTTCATTTTGATGTCTTAAGTGTGTTTTTAAAATGTGTCGTTTTCAGTATATAAACACAGTTTTTCTTGCTCGTCTCCTTTAAAAAAACACGTTTTAGAGTCTAACTCAACCGATTTACTTTTTTTGAAGCTTTTCAGAATTTCTTC